>NZ_BAEX01000057.1 GCF_000246945.1 Myroides injenensis M09-0166 | reverse complement strand
TGAAATAATATAAAAGATACTATACTACTTCTCACGATAATAAGTAGGTGAACAACCTGTATTAGATTTAAAAAAACGTGCAAAGTAAGACATATCTTCATACCCTAATGTATAGGCACATTCTTTTACTGGTGCAGTAGTGTGCTTTAGCAAATATTTTGCCTCAAGTATAATTCGTTCATGAATTATCTGTAAAGCAGTTTGTCCTGTTTCTTCCTTTACTACTTCCGTTAAATGTTTTGCAGTCACACCGATTATAGAAGCATAGTCTTGTACAGTTTTTAATTCTTTATACTTCTCGTCTACTAATTGTTTAAACTGATAAGTTAATTGATATTGTCTATTCATTCCTTTCTTAAAGCCAAGCAAACAAAATTCACAGGCTCTATTGTACTCATACAATATCTCTATTAATTTTAATCGTATAATATCTAAATGATAAGGAGCTTTTTCAGTTAACTCATTTTCTATCCCATAAAAAAGAGAAACTACTTGATCATAAGCTTTCTCAAGTTTGTAAAGTGGTGGATAATTAGCATTTAAATAAAGTAATTCATCTAACATTCTGTCCCTCAGTAATATCTTTTGCAAAAAAGGCTTACGAAACATTACTTGTACAACTTTAATATCTGAAGTAATAGGTTGACTAAAATAAATTGTATCAGGCGAGATGATAGAAATAGTCTTAGGATATATTTCAAAGACATGATATCCTACTCTAACATGCATGCTCCCTTCAAGACAAATAATTACGTTATAATAATCTGTTTTTTGGGGCGATGAAACCAATAAATTATCAGATTCCCTAGTAAACTGTATATCTTTATCTGCAAACCATTTCTTTTTCATATAGCATATCACTTCATTTCCTCAACTATGTCGATGAAATAATTCATCATCAAAACTACATATTTTTAGATAGTTCTTTAGTAAGATAACTTTACTTTAAGAATCAATATTTATATTTTTTATAAATATTATTTTTTCAAGTCATTCATATTATTAATTAACTTAGTAATTAATATTACAATTATCCCCATGACAATTGCTGGAATGGCAGAAAAGTTTATAACATAACGAAACATTTCACCTGATGTATAAGTGCTCCAACTTGCTTCTCGAATAATAAAAATTGAACTAGCTATATCATACCACATCATTAAAAGCAATAATATCTGAACAGTAATACGTAGTACAATATTTCTAATTTTAAAAATGACTAATTGAAATAAAATATAAACAAAACTATAAGTTACAGACATAAATGCAAGATCTCTGTAAAAACTGCAATCATCACAAATAGATGATGGTTGACTATCGAACCTCCCCATTGACCATATCCCAAAACAAAAGGTACATATTGTAATTACAACAAAACTGAATATATACCATCTCCACTTATTTCTATTCCCCATACTATCTAATATTTAAATAACAATATACATTTTTATTCACTCTGTTTCGAAAAGTAATACAACAAAAAACTTGATAAATAGCTATTTATAAGAGGAAATACAATGATTGCTTTAGCGTCATTTATCCACTAAAAAAATGTAAACACAAAAGCTGCACAATTACCTGTACAGCTTTTCTATTTTCTTTTAATCCTCTCTACTTCCATCATCTGCCATTCTCACGATTTTAGGTGTAAACATTGCCACTATATCTACTAAATCGCCTTGAGCAGCCATGACTTGATGAATGTCTTTATAAGCCATTGGAGCTTCATCTTTTCCTGCCCCGATTAGATCTACACCACAATCTGCTAATACGGCTTTTATATCCGAAGCTTTTAATTCCTTAATTGCTTTAGTTCTACTCATTTGTCGTCCTGCCCCATGAGAAGCTGAGTTCAGAGCTTCTTCTTCTCCTTTTCCTCTCACTAAAAATCCTGGTGCAGTCATTGAGCCAGGAATAATCCCCATTACACCTTTACTTGCAGGAGTAGCTCCTTTACGGTGCACGATGACCTCTTTTCCTTGATACATTTCTTTCCATGCAAAATTATGATGATTCTCGATCTTGGCTAATACCTCAGCACCTATTGCTTTACTCAACTTATCGTGAATTACCTCATGACATGCTGAAGCATAATCCCCTGCTAAGTTCATCATTGTCCAATACTCTTGACCTGCTTCAGAATTTAGATCTAAATAAGCTAAATTCTTTGCTTCATAAGGTAACTTACAAATATCTTTTGCAATTTGGGTATATCTACCTGCAATAGTAGCTCCCATTCCTCTAGACCCAGAATGTGTCAATAATGCTAAATATGTCCCTTGATCAATATTTAATACCTCATCTCTCTCCATAAACTCCATTAATCCCCACTCCACAAAATGGTTTCCTCCTCCTGATGATCCCAACTGCTCCCAAGCTTTATCTTGTAAATTTTTAATGAATGGATTAAGGTTAAATTCTTCTCTATCCAAAATATCGTGCTGTGCCTTATATTGTCCATGAAATCCATGACCTGCTCCAAACTTAGTATTCTTTATCAACTGTTCTTTTAGCAAATCTTCCATCCCATAGAACTCTACACCTTTAATATCAAAAATAGACAATGCCATTCTACATCCGATATCAACACCAACACCGTAAGGAATAACAGCATTTTCCGTAGCTAATACTCCTCCAATAGGTAATCCATATCCCTGATGAGCATCAGGCATTAAAGCACCTGCCACAGCTACTGGTAACTTAATAGCCACTTGCATCTGCTTAATCGCTCCTTCTTCTATATGGTTTGATCCATAAATACTGTAACCTACAGCTTCTTCTCTTAAAGAAATAACTTCTTCTTCCACGCGCTGTCCTACGCCTTCTACAATTGCATTTGCTAGTTTACCAAATACTTTATGGTTAATATAATCCTCAGCATTATCTAAGACCATTTTATAATGAGCTAGCATTTCAACTTTTGTTAACCCCGTTCTCTTTTTATTTGCTTTTAAAGCAATCCCTAATAACTCAGTTTGCGGATACCCTAAAGCAATTAAATCATTTCCATTAATTGGTATATTATCTTTCATTGTTTTCATTATCTTATTCTTTTATCCATATTTGCTTATCTACATTTTGGGAGATACTCTCATTATTATAGATTTAAAGTGTGCAAAATATAGTCTGTTAACTTTCTCTTTTTATTTATACTACCTTGAGAACACCTCTTTCAATTGTTTCAAGACGTTCCCTCCACCAGATAAACTGATTTCTCCAACTTTATCTGCAATTTTCTCAATGTATTCCATCTCTTTTAATCGCATCAACATTTCATTTTCTTCCATTAATTTCGCTGTGTTCAACAAGCTACGTGTAGCAGCTGTTTCTTCTCTACGAGTAATCATATTGGCTTGTGCTTTTTTCTCAGCAATCAACACCTGGTTCATAATCTCACGGATATCTCCTGGTAAGATGATATCTTTGATACCACAAGTTCTCACTTCAATACCCAAAGTTGCGATCTCTTCTTTTATCCCATTCAAGATTTCAAAAGACAAATTCTCTTTGTTTTCCATCAACTCATCAAAAGACATTCTACCGACTTTCTCTCTCAACATCAACTGAACAACATTATACATCTGTTTCTCTACATCCTTGTTATCTACATACGCTTTCAACATATCCTGTACTTGGTACACCAAGTTAAAGTTGATACGCAACTGCACTTTGTCTTTAGTCAAGATTTCTTGCCCATTCATATCCATTACTTGCTGACGCATATCCACTAAGAAGATTTGCACCTTGATATCATTTATCCAAAATCTGTAATCACCAGCTTTCAAGATTTCTTGAAACTGCCCATCAACAAACAACAAACCTTTTTCATTTGTCCCAACAGTATACATACGCACAAAATTGGACATATTAGCTTTACTAGTGATAGTTCTAGCGATAGCTTTATCTACTTCTAATCCATCAGTAGTATATCTTTCAAAAGAATACTCCTTAGCAGACTTCCAGTAGATATGTCTTCCTGCACCTAATACGTTGTTAAACACTTTATTTCTATACACTAATACGACTTCATTATCCATGACATCAATTACTTCCAACATCTCATTTAACTGTGCATTTTGTAACAATGCATCTATATCTCTACGCATACCGAATGCCTCCGCCATATTGTACTCCATCACTTCCTTTTCACCCCATAACCAATACTGACCTGCAGTATATACTTTTTGTAATTCTCCTTGTTTAAACACTAAGGCAACATGGTTTGTTTTTACTTGTAACTTTTTCATAACTGTATATTTTTAATATTTTAATTCTTTATCATAAAGAACAATCAAAATAGGTTTCCCTTACCTCAGGCGGAAAAAGAAGTACACTGAGAAATAGAATAGTTTGTGTATAACCCAAAATAACTCACCGAGCAAATTATTCACTCTATATCATCCCTTATTCCTCTTTCTCAAAGTAACTTGTTTTTACAGGCTTTGATAAGTTGTCTTTTATTCTCATAGGCTAAGACTGTAAAGAAGAAAAGACAGAAACACTATTTGACTGAACCTTTATATAGGAGAGGATTTTTAATGAAGTTCCTCAGCTTCTTCCAAAATTGCTTAAAAGGCAATTGTTCTATTCTACCAGCTGAACTATATTATCCCAAGATAATAGTAGGACTCGAACCTACGACACGAACATTTATTACTAATCCCATATTAGTTGTTCATCAAGGGTTACAAACAGGATAAGGTTAACTACTGCCCCTCACTTCTGCGCTATACCGAAACGCTTCCAAGGTTTGTATCTTTCGAACAGTACAAAGATGCACCCCAACCTACGCAATGAAACTGCGTAGTATAAAATATTTTTAAATTATTTCAATAAACACTACTATTCAGACTCTTACCAATACAAATTGTTTACAAAAAAACCAAGTACGCAAATAGATTACGTATACAAATAAAAAGTATCAGTATATTTGATTAATTAAAAACGAGAAAACGAATGGCAACGAATAAACTAGCGCTATTACGCTATCGAATTATTGATGAATGTCTACAAAATCGCTTTCGAAAATGGACGTTAAACGACCTAATCGAAAAGGTGGCAGATGCACTATATGAATACGAAGGTATAGATACAGGGATTAGCAAGCGTACCATACAACTCGATATTCAATCTATGCGCAGTGATAGTCTAGGGTACAATGCACCAATAATCGTAGTAGATCGAAAATACTATACGTATGAAGATCCAAATTATAGTATCAAAAACTCTCCTATCAATGACACAGACATGGAGAAGCTAAAAGAAGTAGTAGCTATCCTAAAACACCTCAATGGATTTAGTCAGGTAGATGAAATGAGTGAAGTTATCGCTAAATTGGATAATAGCTTACTTACGCGTAGTACCAAAGCACCTAACTATATACAAATAGAAGGTAATAGTTTACTGAAAGGAATTAAACATATCAGTCCTTTATATGAAGCTATAAAGAACAAGCAAACTTTACTTATTGAATACAAATCGTTTAAATCTAAAGAGGCTACTAAAAACATATATTATCCCTATCTATTAAAAGAGTATCGCAATAGGTGGTTTGTAGTCGTGCGAAATAATAAACACAAGCATTTACTGACCTTAGCGTTAGACCGTATTCTCAATATATATACTATCGCTAACGAACCTTTCATAGAATATACTGGAGTTGACTTTGACAAGTATTATGAAGATACTTTAGGGGTAACTAAAACAGAAAGTGATAGAGCACATAAAGTTATCTTATGGGTTAATGCTTACAATGTACCTTATGTAAAAACTAAGCCTATCCATCATTCTCAACAAATAATAGAAGAAAATCATGATGGTATAAAGATTCGCCTAGATGTGGTACTCAACTTTGAATTGGAACGCGAAATATTAGGTTTTGGTGAAACTGTAAAAGTATTATCACCTCGCAACTTACAAAATAGAATTATGAAACGTGTTCAAAAAATGCATCAGCAGTATTTATCAAATATTGAGAATGAAGAAATATAAGAAAATATGAAATACACTACACGCTACCTACCATTCTTTGTAATCATACTTCTAATAAATTCTTGCTCGCAAAAACGCAATCATGAAACAAGACAAATAATAGAAAGTACAGATAGAAACACTACAAATTTGCCATATTACGTTATAGAAAAAGATACTGTTTTACTAGATACTACTGAAGTCTTAATTGACGTAGAAGAGCACTTTTTAGAGTCTTTAATTTTTATCAACAGTAGAAATAAAGACCTTTTACTGACAGATTATTATCACAATGAAAGTAGTATTGTAAAAGAAAGAATTAACAATACTCTTAATACTACAAATGATAGTCTGGACGCTAAAGTACATATTGCAAATAAACCTGAAAATGAAATATTGAATATCATCTCACAATTAAAACTTTACTTAGTACTACTTGTGCCCCATAAAAACACAAAGCATCATTATGACATTAAGTTTTACTACCAGAGTAAAGAAATTAATTTAGACAATAATGTTTTTGTTGTGACAACTGATGAAGACGGTAATTCAGTTACTATCACATTAGAGAATTTCACTCATTAGTAGTAAAGTATTTATTTTGAGAGCCTTTCTTATATACTTTAAAATTAAAGAAACATACTTGTACAAATTCTCATAAAATTTCCTTTCAAAATATTAAAAATCAAAATAGTAAACGCATATAAAAAAGACACCTGCACAATTTAGAAGCTAATAAAATTGAAGAAATGTAAACTTACATTGTTCTTTCCTTTTCTAAATACTTAACTTCGTCAAATATTAATACAATACTCCAAAAGAATAAATGGATAAACAACAAATAGAAGAAATATTCAATGAAACATTTGCAGGACTAGCTTTATTTTATCGCGATTGTCACTTGGATCAAGAAGTAATTTCCAACTATAAAATAGGACAAATAATACAAGAAAAAGGATATACCGATGCTTCTTATTTAAGTGGTGGACCATCAGAGAACATTAGGTATGTTATTGCTTCAGCACATGCCAAAGATATTTCAGCTTTAGTTCCACAAATGGAGCAATATGGTTATGTTATGCTAAAATCTAATTCTTACTTTAAGGTATTGGATATTTTTAAATTAGAAAACAAAACTCAAATTCTCTTATTAGAAATCCCAGAACAAACTGTTGACTTCTTCTCAAATAACTCTTCCAATATTGAAGAGCAAATAATCGAAAAAGCAAGAGAAAAGTTTAAATCTATTATAACATTAGAACCTCATCCTGCTTTGCAGACAAAAGAATGGATAGAAAGAACATCTGCACCTCTTGGAATGAATGAGAATGGTGAGTTCACTATATAATTCACTATAATTACATTTCTAAATTATAGTTCTAAATTATAAATACTATAGAAGCTATAATATATTTTGTCATTTCACACTTACTCTTTAAAAAGGATTGATTATATAAATTACTTTATTGATTATTTCTATAAAACTGAGCGAAATCATATTTTCAATCAGAAAAGCTTACGTACATTTGCACTATGAAAAAGTTTATAGTATTCATAGTGCTGTTATTCTTTGTGAAGCCAATATTTCCACTATTGGACTTCATGATTAACTATGATGCTATACAAGAGATCTGTATAAATAAAGATAGACCGGAATTACAATGTAATGGTACCTGTCATTTAAAAACAGAGTTAGCAAAAGCAGCACAAGAAGAAAATCCCTTCTCTGCTAAAAAAACTTTTCAACTTCAATCTGAAGTATTGTTCTTTACTCATTATGAATGGGAATCTTTAACTATGGTTACACCTCCTTACTCTCAAAGAGTAATAGAGTATTATGATTCAAACTATAGTTATATACCTTCATTTGATTTATCTAAACCACCCCTCGCTTCATTTTTAAATTATTATCGTTCCCTTATTAATTGACATTACTTTTTCTAGTAATTGTCAGCAAATAACATATACATATATTTAAAATTAAGCAAAATGAAAAAACTTATATATTTCGCAATTACTATCATCACTTTAGGACTAACTACATCATGTACTTCTGATGATAACACAATGGAAAAAGGCAATACTACAAATCCTGATACAAGCGAATTAACAACAAAAGTATTAGAACAAAAAATAGACAACTACACTATTTCCATTTACAGTAATGTAAAAGAGTTCTATGCACCATCTACTACGCCTATCATAGTGGAGTTAACCGATAATAATGATCCCTCTAATAAAAACTTTACGGATGCTTCTATAAACGTATTAATGCATATGACAATGTCAAATGGTCATGCAATGTCTCATAGCGCTCCTATCCAGCAATTAAAACCAATAAAAGGATCTACTAATAAATTTGAAGGTGAAATTATGTTCTCAATGGCAGGAATGGAAATTGATCAAAACTATTGGGAAATTACTTTAGAGGCAAAAAACAAAGAACAAGCAATCAAAGTAGACTTTAAAACTACAGTAAAAGAAGGTAAATTCTTTGATAGAAAAGATATTAATTCAATTGTAAATAGTGATCGAAAAACATTAGAAACTTTTTCTATCAATAGCCAAAATCACTTTGTTGCTCTTCATCACTTTAATAACATAATTGTAGGAAAAAACGATATTGCAGTTTCAATCTACAGAAATGAAAATATGGGAATGAACTTCCCAGAAGTTGACAATCTAATTGTTTCAATTGACCCAAGAATGCCTGATATGGGTAATCATGGTGTACTAGGAGGTGCAATCACTCTTCAATACAATGCAAATACAAAACAATACGAAGGTCAGTTACCATTAAGTATGACAGGGTATTGGTTTTTGAATTTAGTTATTAAGGACCAGAATAATAATATTATAGCTGGACAAGTTGTTGGAAAAGATGATCAGGGAAAAGAAACTGTTAATGGAGATAAGTTCTTGGATTTAGTTTTTTAATCAAAAACTAAACATACCATCTTTTATAAACGCAACAATTCTTTTTCGACATGACATTTAGAAGCCAACATATAATTACTTGTATATTGCTAAGTATACCTTCATTACTACTTGGACAAAATCAGAATAGTCTTAATAATGATACTATTAGCAATAAAGCACTAGAAGAAGTAATCGTAACCCATCAATCAAAAGGTAAAAATCTAAGTGAAAAACAACCTTTAGCCTCTATTGATGATTACCTTTCTAAACAAGAAAACATTACACTTGTACGCAGAGGTGCTTACGCATGGGAACCCATGATTAACAATATGGCTATTGAACGCACAAGGCAAACTATTGATGGAATGCAAATATTCCACGCCTGTACAGACAAAATGGATCCTATTACTTCCTATGTTGAGGTAAATAATTTAGATGGTATGGATATTACCTCTGGTTCCCAAGGTTCACTTTTTGGAGCTACACTAGGAGGTAGTATTGACTTACGCACACGTAAATTATCTCTTACAGCAGAGAATCATCTTAAAGCTCAAGTGCAAACGGGTTATGAGTCAATCAATAAGCAGAAAATTGTAGGTGGTAATTTTGATTTTACTTCTAAGAAATTTTATGTAAACGGCTCTATCATGTTTCGTGATGCAGACAACTATAAGGCTGGAGGAAATGAAGAAATTCTATATTCTCAATTTAGAAAGTTAAATGCATCTGGAATTATTGGCTATTCCATAAACAGTAGCAATAGTGTAGAAGCTGCAATTATCTATGACAAAGCAACAGATGTGGGCTATCCTGCATTGCCAATGGACGTAGCATTAGCAGAAGCTATTATTACGTCTTTTAAACATACCTATGCCCCTATTGACTCATGGATTGATAAATGGGAAACAAAACTATATTACAACACTATTACCCACCGAATGGATGATACTAAAAGACCTATCGTACCCATTCGTATGGATATGCCTGGATGGACTGACACTTATGGAGCTTATTCCACCTTATCCACTACAATAAAAGAAAAACACCATGTTAGTATAAATGCTAACACTTATTATAATAAGTCATTAGCAGAAATGACTATGCTATCTAGTATTCCTGGTGCCTCTAATATGTTTGCATATACATGGCCAAATGTAAAAACAAATTATGGAGGGCTAACATTTAAAGATCATTGGCAAATTGATACTAAAAACAGTTTATTATTATCTGGTACGATAGGAATCAACTTTAATCATGTAAGTGAAAAAGGAATTAATCAGCTAGGGATTTTTCTAAACGATGATACATTCAAACAGAATAAAACTCGTACAGTTGGAAACATCGCAATCAATTACGAACGTTTTGACGATCAGTGGTTATATGGCTTAGGAGCAGGATATGGTAATCGCGCCCCTTCTGTTTCGGAGGGTTATGGTTATTACTTGTTTAATAGTGGAGATCGCTATGATTATATAGGTAATCCAAATTTAAAAAATGAATCTTCTATAGAAGGTAATTTCTTTATTAAATATGCTACACCTGCCTTCTCTAGTAAATTATCAGGATCGCTATTTTATTTAAACAATTATATCATTGGGGTAATAGATCCAATTTACAATGCCATGACCTACGCAGGTCTAGGGGTTAAGAAATATGAAAATATCAATCATGCTATTCAAGGCACACTTGACTGGAGTTTTACCTATAACATTGATAATAATTGGAAACTATCAGGAGGAGTGACTTATAGCTATGGTGAAGACAGTGACAAAAACACACTTCCTTTTATAGCACCTTTAACTTATAACACAACTATTGACTATAGATACAATGCCTTCAAAACACAACTTAGTTTAAAAGGAAATGCAGTAAAAAATAATGCTGCAGAAGCTTATGGAGAAGTGAGAACACCTTCTTATGCAATTTTAGATTGGAGTGCAAACTACAACTTTCCTATTAAATCACAATCGCTTAATATAGGTATTGGTGTGGAAAACTTATTAGATACTTATTACACGACCTACTCCGATTGGAATAAAATACCTAACCCCGGCCGCAACTTCTTTGTCAATCTTTCTTATCAATTATAAATAAAAAGCTGAAAGCAATTACTTTCAGCTTTTTTTGTACTTTAACCTAGCAAAACAAATAACAATATGGCTAGAATAAAAATTCATTTACCTACGGAGTTCATCTTTTCAGCAGAAATAGCTGTTCGCATAACAGATTTGAACTATGGCAATCACTTAGCGAATGATAAGCTGTTATCAATCATTCACGAGTCAAGAGTTATGTTTTTAAGTCACTTTGGATATACAGAATTAAACTGTGCAGGAAAAAGTCTTATTATGGGAGATGTGGCGATAGAATATAAGAACGAAGCTTTTTATGGTGACAAATTAGAAATACAAATTGTAGCAGGAGATTTTTCAAGAGTGAGTTTTGACTTGTACTATTTAATAAAAACAGAGTCAAAAATAATAGCAAAAGCAAAAACAGGTATGGTGATGTATGATTATGTTAAAAAAGCGGTAGTAGAAGTTCCTGACATTCTTAAAGAACAATTTACCCAAAAATAAAAGAGGCTGTCCGTTTGGACAGCCTCTTTTATAAATATATAGTACTACTAGATTTCTCTTTTTGGATCAAATGCCTCTAGAATTTGAGCAACTCTTTGAACAAATTGTCCTCCTAATGCTCCATCTACCACTCTATGGTCATAACTGTGAGATAAGAACATTTTATGACGGATACCGATGAAGTCACCTTCTGGTGTTTCAATAACCGCAGGTACTTTGCGAATAGCTCCTAATGCAAGGATACCTACTTCTGGTTGATTGATAATTGGCGTACCAAATACACTTCCAAAAGTACCTACATTAGTAACAGTATAAGTTCCACCTTGTGTATCATCTGGTTTTAATTTACCAGCCTTAGCGCGACTACCTAAATCGTTAACAGCTTTTGCCATTCCAACCAAATTTAACTGATCAGCATTTTTGATTACTGGAACAATTAAGTTACCGTTTGGTAACGCTGCCGCCATACCTAAGTTAATATTCTTTTTCTTAATGATATAGTCACCTTCTACTGAAATATTCATTCCTGGAAACTCTTTTAATGCCTTAGCAACTGCTTCCATAAAGATTGGTGTGAACGTTAATTTCTCACCTTCACGTTTTTCAAAAGTATTCTTAACTTTATTTCTCCAATTAACAATATTAGTTACGTCAACTTCAATAAAAGATTGTACGTGAGCTGAAGTCTGTACAGACTTAACCATATATCCAGCAATAAGCTTACGCATACGATCCATCTCTACAATCTCATCTGCACCATTTACTGATACTGGAGCTGCTTTACTTGCTGTTTGAGCAACAGGAGCCGCTTTTGGAGTCTCTACCTTAGCTGCAGGAGCTTGCGGTTTAGAATCTTTATTTTTTACGTATTCTAAAATATCATTTTTAGTAACACGACCATCTTTACCTGTACCGTTTATTGACTCTAATTCGGCTAAACTAATTCCTTCTTCTTTTGCTATATTTTTCACTAAAGGCGAAAAGAACTTATCTGAATCAGAAAAATCAACTGATGCAGCAGTTTCTTTTGCTACTGAAATATTTTGTTCTACTGCTTTTACTTCTGGTGCAGTATTAGCTACTGGTGCAGAAGCAACTTCTCCTCCTTCTGTTTCTATAATTGCAATTGTTTGTCCTACTTGAACAACATCATCAACTTGAAATAAGATCTCAACCAAAGTACCTTCTACTTCTGACGGAACTTCGCTATCCACTTTATCAGTTGCAATTTCTAATACTGTTTCATCAGCTTCTACGCGATCACCTACATTTTTCAACCAGTTTGTAATTGTTGCTTCTGCAACACTCTCACCCATTTTGGGTAATTTCAATTCGAACTTTGCCATATTTATAACCTAAGGTTGTGATTTTTAATTCAAATTACAAATTTAATAATATTTCGGACTTATTTAAAAGGAATTAAAAATTATCATTCTTATAAAAACTGTACATCTACCTTACTATTTCTCTCATTACTTTGATTTAAATAATAAGTATTTACCTATTTTCTTTTGAATATTATTTCAAACTACGCAATTCCACTTTTATAATACAATTACTCTAATATCACAAAAAAAGCTTTCTATAAAAACGTTTACCCTTGAAATATACGAAAAACTTAACAGCCTAAATTACTATTTTTTACCGTTCTAAAAAAAAAATAAAAAAAGCCGACCATTACTGGTCGGCTCTTATATATAATAAAAGTATTATTATTTAATAGTATTACGTTTACGATCTGTCTCTTTTAAATAGATTTTTCTCAAACGTAAAGATTTTGGAGTTACCTCAACATATTCATCTTTTTGGATGTACTCTAAAGCTTCTTCTAAAGAGAATTTGATAGCTGGAATAATTCTAGCTTTATCATCTGCCCCTGAAGAACGAACGTTAGATAGTTTTTTAGTTTTAGTAACGTTAACAGTCATATCATCACTACGAGTATTCTCCCCGATTACTTGTCCTTCATAGATATCATCGTTAGGATCAACGAAGAATCTTCCACGATCTTGAAGTTTATCAATAGAGTAAGGAATAGCTTTTCCATTCTCCATAGAGATTAATGAACCATTATTACGTCCAGAAATTTCTCCTTTGTAAGGTTGGTATTCTAAGAAACGGTGTGACATAATAGCTTCACCTGCTGTAGCAGTAAGTAATTGATTTCTTAAACCAATAATACCTCTTGATGGAATTAAGAATTTAATAATCATACGTTCTCCTTTAGGCTCCATACTTAACATTTCACCTTTTCTCAAAGAAACATATTCTACAGCACGTCCTGATAAATTCTCAGGAATGTCTATCGTTAACTCCTCTACTGGTTCACATTTAACACCATCAACTTCTTTGATGATTACTTGTGGTTGCCCAATTTGTAGTTCATACCCCTCACGACGCATTGTTTCAATCAATACAGATAAGTGTAATACTCCACGTCCGAAAACCATGAATTTATCAGCACTATCCGTTTCATTTACTCTTAAAGCTAAGTTTTTCTCTAATTCTTTAGTCAAACGCTCTTTAATGTGACGAGAAGTTACATATTTACCCTCTTTTCCAAAGAAAGGAGAATCATTAATTGTAAACAACATACTCATTGTAGGCTCATCAATTGTGATTGTTGGTAAAGCTTCTGGGTTTTCATAATCAGCGATAACATCTCCAATTTCGAAACCTTCAATACCTACAACAGCACAAATATCTCCTGCTTGAACTTCACTTACTTTTTTACGTCCTAAACCTTCAAAAGTATGTAATTCTTTAATTTTAGATTTAACGATTTTACCATCGCGTTTAATTAAAGAAATGTTCATTCCTTCTTTTAAAATACCTCTGTGTAAACGACCAATAGCGATACGTCCAGTAAATGTAGAATAGTCTAATGAAGTAATCAACATTTGTGGAGTACCCTCTTTAATTTCAGCTACAGGAATATGCTCAATTACCATATCAAGTAATGGTTCAAAAGAATCTGTAGGTTGCTTCCAGTCTGTAGACATCCAGTTATTTTTTGCAGATCCATAAACTGCAGGGAAATCCATTTGCCATTCTTCAGCACCTAATTCGAACATCAAGTCGAAAACTTTCTCGTGAACTTCTTCTGGTGTACAATTCTCTTTATCTACTTTGTTCACAACTACACATGGTTTTAAACCAAGACTAATTGCTTTTTGTAGTACGAAACGAGTTTGAGGCATTGGTCCTTCAAATGCATCTACAATCAAAAGAACCCCATCAGCCATATTCAATACACGTTCCACCTCACCACCGAAATCCGCGTGGCCTGGAGTATCAATAATGTTAATTTTTGTTCCTTTGTAGTTTACCGAAACATTTTTAGAAGTAATTGTAATCCCTCTTTCTCTCTCGATATCCTCATTGTCCAAAATTAACTCACCTGAAGTTTCGTTCTCACGAAATAATTGACAGTGATGTAAAATTTTATCAACCATAGTAGTTTTACCGTGGTCAACGTGTGCAATAATAGCAATATTCCTAATTGGTGTCATATAAGGATTTTATAATTAATTTTATTGTAATAAAAACGATAATAATCAACAAAAAAAGCCCTCAGTATTGAGAGCTAATATTTTGATTACTTAAAACACTTTGCCTTATTAATATTATAATGCAGCAACGTGTCTAGTTAATTTTGATTTTAAATTAGAAGCTTTGTTATCGTGAATGATATTTTTCTTAGCTAATTTATCAATCATTGATACTACTACAGGTAACTTATCAGCAGCCTCTTTTTGATCTTCGATCAAACGCAAAGCTTTAATTGCATTACGAGTTGTTTTATGCTGATATCTGTTTAATACTCTCTTTTTTTCGTTACTTCTAATTCTTTTTAAAGCTGACTTATGATTTGCCATTGTTTAAATATTTTATTAAGTCTATACTATTTTTCTCTTGTAGTCCGTAGGGGAATCGAACCCCTGTTACCAGGATGAAAACCTGGCGTCCTAACCCCTAGACGAACGGACCGAAATTTCAATTTTTGATTCCTAAAGAATCTGTAGTCCGTAGGGGAATCGAACCCCTGTTACCAGGATGAAAACCTGGCGTCCTAACCCCTAGACGAACGGACCATTTGTTTCTCTAATGCGGATGCAAAACTACAATTATTTTTTTATTCCACAAGAGAAAAACAAAAAAAATATTTTTTAATACGCTTTTGCAAACAAGACTCTCCCTTTTGAAGGTTTTCCAGTCAAGATACAAAGACCATCTTCCTCTTTTCTATCCAAAGGAATACAACGAATCGTTGCTTTAGTCAATTCTTTAATTTTCTCTTCTGTTTCAATTGTACCATCCCAGTGAGCAGATATAAATCCACCTTTGTCTTCTAATACTTCTTTAAACTCATCGAATGAATTAACTTCTGTAATATGATCTTCTCTGTATTTTAAAGCTTTGTTGTATAAAGTAGATTGTATCTCCTCAAGTAAATCTTGAATATAACTTACAATACCCTCTTTTGCAACAACCTCTTTTGTCAATGTATCACGACGTGCTACTTCGAAAGTTCCATTTTCTAAATCTTTTGGACCAATAGCAATACGCACTGGTACTCCTTTTAATTCATACTCATTAAACTTCCATCCTGGTTTAAAAGTAGTGCGATCATCAAACTTAAATGAAATATTAAGTTTTTTCAATTGATCAGTAATTTTTTTCACTTCTTCGCGTATCGCTTCTAACTGTTCATCATTCTTATGAATAGGAACAATCACTACCTGAATTGGTGCTAAATTAGGAGGTAATACTAATCCGTTGTCATCTGAGTGAGTCATGATAAGCGCCCCCATTAGTCGAGTACTTACTCCCCATGATGTTGCCCACACATATTCTTGTTTACCTTCTTGAGATGTGAATTTAACATCAAAAGCTTTTGCAAAGTTCTGACCTAAGAAATGTGATGTACCTGCTTGTAACGCTTTACCATCTTGCATTAATGCTTCAATACAATATGTTTCAATTGCACCAGCGAAACGCTCATTCTCAGTTTTAAATCCTTTCACTACTGGAATAGCCATAAAGTTCTCTGCAAAATCAGCATAAACATTCAACATTTGTTCTGCTTCTGCTACAGCTTCCATTTTAGTCGCATGAGCAGTATGTCCCTCTTGCCATAAAAACTCAGATGTTCTCAAGAACAAACGAGTTCTCATTTCCCAACGAACAACATTTGCCCATTGATTAACAAGAATAGGCAAATCTCTATAAGACTCAATCCATTTTCTATATGTATCCCAAATAATTGTTTCTGAAGTTGGTCGAACAATTAACTCCTCTTCTAGTTTAGCATCTGGATCTACTTCAATGGTTTTTCCATCTTCACCAGTTTTTAATCTATAATGAGTAACCACTGCACATTCCTTAGCAAAACCATCTACGTGACTTGCCTCCTTACTAAAATAAGACTTGGGTATAAATAAGGGGAAATAAGCATTCTGGTGTCCTGTTTCTTTAAACTTCTTGTCTAACTCTGCTTGCATCTTTTCCCAGATAGCATAACCGTAAGGTTTGATTACCATACATCCACGTACACCTGAATTTTCCGCTAAATCTGCTTTAACGACAAGTTCATTGTACCATTTAGAATAATCCTCACTTCTTTTAGTAATGTTTTTGCTCATTTTTAATATATTAGCAGTTAAAATTGTTTAACTCTTAATTAACTTTAATAATCCCACAAAAATAATTAAATTTGTTTTGACCAACAATTAAAAAAGCACGGAAATGAAAACAATTATTCTAAACTCAAATAAAATAGGCAAGTTTTTGTTCTTGCTCATTATAAGTGGATTCGCTGCTTCTTGTGGTTCCTACTATAACACTTCTTATTATGATGATGGGATTTATAGTAATGGTAACAATAATACTAGATATTATGCAGAAGAGCAAGGTAATTATTATGAAAATTATTTTGCAAGTCTAAATGAGAACACACAATACCTTACCGATATAAGTAATTACACCTCTCCGGTTAACGATAGCGTAGTGAATAATAAAACTACCCAAGCTATTAGTTACGGATCTTGGGGCTCAGAACCAACGAGTGTAAAAGTAAATGTTTACAACAATAATTATGGTTATAGAAATCCATATTACTTAGGGTATTATGACCCTTTCTATGATCCCTTTTACTTTGGAAGTGGTTTCAACTTGAGCTTTGGTTGGGGTTGGGGATATGGATCTTATGGAAGACCATGGGGTTATCCTTATTACGGCTATCCATATTATGGAAGTGGATACTGGGGTTATCCTTACTACGGTGGTGGCTACTACTCTAGACCTTATTATGTAAATACAAGCCGCCCTTACGGAGGACGTAGTACTTATAGCACTAGTAGATCTACATACTTCAATCCTTCATCTACAACTTCTAATCGCCGTACAATGTCTAGAAGCTCTTATAATAGACCTTCTAATAATTATACAAATACTAGTAATAGTAGAACATCTTATTCTCGTTCTTCTTACAACAACGGTAATAGTTATAATACTGGAAACTCTTCAAGAACATTTTATAGTAGAAATAACTATAACAACTCTAGTAATAGCTCTAATAGTAGCTATAGCAGACCGAGTTCGACAAGCAATAGTAGAAGCAGCTATAACACGAATAGCAGAAGTAACTACAATAGCTCAAGAAGCAGTAACACTTCATCTAGAAGTAGTTATTCAGCGCCTTCTAGAAGTTCATACAGCAGTGGCTCAAGCAGCTCAAGAAGTAGTAGCAGTTCTTCATCTAGAAGCAGTTATAGAAGATAATATAAAAACCTAAATAGCATAAAACCAAGACATGAGTAGACATTTTCTAACTATTCTTAGTGCCTTTATATTAAGTAGTACAATAGTATCTGCGCAAGAGGTAACACCAAAAGATGTAATGCGTTACAACGAATCAGACTTAAATGGTACTGCTCGTTTTAAAGCAATGAGTGGAGCATTCGGTGCACTAGGTGGAGATTTATCAGCTTTACGAATAAATCCAGCTGGTGGAGCAATTTTCAATTACAACACAGCCGCTTTTTCTCTATCTTTTGTCAATAAAGACAACAAATCTAATTATTTAGGTCAAAAAAAATCTGATGATTACAATGGGCTTGATTTAGGACAATTAGGAGCACTTTTTGTTTTTAAATCTAACAACCCTAATGCTGTAATGAAAAAGTTCACTATTGGGCTAAACTATGAAAGCACAAAAAATCTGCGTAACAACTATATATTCCAAGGAACAAGTGATAATAATTCATTAGGAGACTATTTCTTACAGACAGCTAATAATAGTGCTACACCTTTTGATGCTGTTGCCCCTACTGACTATACCTATGGTTATGACAGAGCGGGAGCACTATATGGCTATGCAGGTCAACAAACTTATTTAGCTACTCATAGTAATCTGATTTCTAAGACTAATAAAGATGGTGTATATAGTGGTAACTATTTAACAGATACCCCTATGTTACAGACCAGAGAATTATATACTACTGGATACACAGGACAATTTAGTGGAAACTTTGCTGCCCAATTAGGTGATCGTTTTTATGTAGGTGCTAACTTAAATGTACACACAGTTGACTATACACAAGATAGTAGAGCTAGCCAAGTAGCAGGAAAAGAATATATCCACTACGATAATTACCTTTATACATACGGAACTGGTTTCTCTTTTAACCTGGGAGCTATAGCGCAAATTACTAATGAATTCCGTGCAGGGTTAGCATATCAATCTCCTACCTGGTATTCTCTTAATGATGAACTTACACAAGGTGTCGCAACAGTTTTATCTGACGGAACCTCTAATGCTGTCTATCCTTATATCGTAAATACTTATGATAAATACAAACTGCGTACACCTTCTAAATATACAGGAAGTTTAGCTTATGTCTTTGGTGACAAAGGTTTATTAAGTGTTGATTATACCATTAAAGATTATAGCAATAATGAGTTTCGTCCAAAATGGGATGGTACCTATGCCCTTCTTAATGAAATCGCTAGTAATGAAATGAAGACAGCTAGTGAATTAAGAATTGGTGGGGAATACAGAATCAAACAATTTAGTTTACGTGGAGGATACCGTTATGAACAAAGCCCTTACAAAAACATTAAATATGTAGGTGACTTAAATAGTTTCTCTCTAGGTTTAGGATATGACTTTGGAGCATCACGTGTAGATATCTCTTATGCTCATACGACAAGAGATAGTAAAACATCTCTTATCGACATGCCGATCAATAACCTTTACAGTAACGCAAATATCAAATCAAAAGAAAATTGGATTAATGTTACCTATAACATTAATTTCTAAGATAATAGATCAAACAACGCTCTAAAGTTTTAGAACTTTAGATACTAAGAATCTCTTTAGCATGAAAACTGTTAAAGAGATTTTTTATTGTACCTTTGCGCTTTATTTATAGTTAATAAAAAGGTTAAACTAAATGAGACATATTTTTAAATTATTCACAGCATTTTGCTTGTTTGCGACAGCAACAAGTTTTGCTCAAGAGGCAGTAACTACTCCTTTGAGATATACAGCTTCTAACAAAGGAAAATTCTATATCTACTGGGGAGGTAACCGTGGATATTTTACTAATTCTGATATTCGCTTTCGCGGTGCAGATTACGATTTTACATTAGAGAACGTAAAAGCTCATGACAAACCTAAAGGATGGCATGTTGATTATATTAACCCAGGTCGTATGACTATTCCGCAAACCAATTTAAGAATTGGATATTTCATTAGTGATAAATACAATATCTCTATCGGTGTTGATCACATGAAATACGTAATGGGTCAAGACAATGTAGTAAAAATGAGAGGTTACTACCCTGGACAAGGTGATAACCTATACGGAGAAGCAGTTGATGGACGCCCTGATCAAGTTCTTTTAACTGAAGACTTCCTTACTTTTGAACATACTGATGGGTTAAACTACTTAAACTTTGAAATCAACAGAGTGGATGATATTTCAAAACTTTTTGGTATTTGGAACACTGATAAAATTCAAATCAACTTAACTGAAGGTGTTGGATTTGGTATTGTTTACCCAAAAACAAACACTAAATTATTAGGTAAAGAAAGATATGATGAATTTCACGTAGCTGGTCTAGGTTCATCAGCAAAAGCTGGTTTAAACATTACTTTCTTTAAACACTTCTTTGTTCAAGCTGAGTTAAAAGGAGGATACATCAATATGTATGATGTACGTACTACTTCTGACAAAAGAGATAAAGCAACACATGATTTCTGGTTTGGAGAAACTGTGATTGCCTTTGGAGGTATTTTCAGATTATAGTAAATTACACCACATAATATATAGAAGCCCATTATCAAATGATAATGGGCTTTTTCTTTTATCATACCTCAACAGTTCTTTGTTCATTAAACAGAGCAAGCGATCTCTATTCCATCACAAGCTATTATTTTATATGCTCTACTCCGTTTGCAGTTCAAATAGAAACGCATAAGAGCATATATCTATTCCTAATTGATACCACCTTGATGGTATAATGATACCACAATGATACCGCTAAATAGTGGGAAAAAGGCGGCATCATTGCGGTATCATAGCGGCATCATTGCGGCATCACTCAAACTAGTAGTACCAAAAATGAACCACAAAATATCTTTGAACTCGTTTTTACAATCGAAAAAACTTAGTAAGAAGATGCAATAATATTTCAATGACTAATATGCTAGTCCTTTTTTATTTATCACTGAACAAGCTTTTAATTACATTAATTGATAAGGCACATCTTCCAAAATGATAATTCACTACTGCGCATTTCACAACCTATCAGTTTTCCATTCTATGGTGATAAAAAAAGTGCTTTCACCTAAAAAAACTATGGAATCAAAAAAAGAGCATTCAACTGTATTAAATTTCCTTAGCATTTTCTCATTACCTGTATCATTATCTGACTAAAGAATTTATAGAAAAGATGAAAAACAATACTTCTTTAGTAGTATTAAAAGGCACGATATTCATATAGAAACAACACTTTATTAAGGAAATACTCCTAATATACAATCACTTACACCTTAATAGGAATGATTATAATTAAGCTTTTAAATTCTTATAATTGAGTGCATTATGCTATTTTCTATCGAAAAAAATGTACTTTTGCAGTCCAATTTTTTTAATCAATGAGAACCAAAACTTTAAGAAAGAATAAAATCAACGTAGTAACTTTAGGTTGTTCAAAAAACGTTTACGATAGTGAAGTGTTAATGGGGCAATTAAAAGCTAGTGGTAAAGATGTAACTCACGAAGCTGCAAATGACGAGGCTAATATCATAGTAATCAATACTTGTGGTTTCATTAATAATGCAAAAGCAGAGTCAGTAAATACAATCCTAGAATACGTAGATAAAAAAGAACAAGGTATTGTTGATAAAGTATTCGTAACTGGATGTTTATCTGAAAGATATAAACCAGATTTAGAAGCTGAAATTCCGAATGTAGATCAGTACTTTGGTACTACAGACTTACCATTATTATTAAAAGCTCTAGGAGCAGACTATAAACACGAATTATTAGGTGAACGTTTAACTACTACACCTAAAAATTACGCCTACTTAAAAATTGCAGAAGGATGTGACCGTCCATGTAGTTTTTGTGCTATTCCAATTATGCGTGGAAAACACGTTTCTCAACCAATTGAAAAATTAGTAAAAGAAGCAGAAGGTTTAGCTAAAAACGGAGTAAAAGAATTAATCTTGATCGCTCAAGATTTGACTTATTACGGATTAGATTTATACAAAAAGAGAAATCTTGCTGAGCTATTAGAAAACTTAGCTAACATAGAAGGTATTGAATGGATTCGTCTTCATTATGCTTTCCCTACTGGTTTCCCGATGGACGTTTTAGAATTAATGAAGCGCGAACCTAAAATTTGTAATTACATCGATATTCCATTACAGCACATTTCAGATAATATATTAAAGTCAATGCGCCGTGGTACTACACAAGCTAAGACTACTAAATTATTAAACGACTTTAGAGCTGCTGTACCAGGTATGGCAATAAGAACAACACTTATCGTAGGATATCCAGGTGAAACTGAAGAAGATTTCCAAATATTAAAAGATTGGGTTCAAGAAATGCGCTTTGAGCGTTTGGGATGTTTTGCTTATTCTCATGAAGAAAATACACATGCTTATTTACTAGAAGATGATGTACCAGAAGAAGTAAAACAAGCTAGAGCTAATGAAATTATGGAAATTCAAGCTCAAATATCTTGGGAACTTAATCAAGAAAAAATTGGAAAAATATATCGTTGTATTATCGACAGAAAAGAAGGTAACCACTTTATTGGTCGTACAGAATTTGACAGTCCAGATGTAGATAACGAAGTACTAATAGATGCTACACAACACTATTTAAAAATTGGTGATTTTGCAGATATTAAAATTGACGAAGCAACAGAATTTGACCTTTATGGTACACCTGTAAAATAATATTTAAAGCCGAATGATATCATTCGGCTTTTTTCTTTACCTAACATTAATATTTAGTTAAACTACGTTATCTACAAAATGTGCAATTTTGACTAAACTATTAATAACAACACTATGAAACTTCAAAAAAGAATACTATTCTTATTTTTAACTATGGGAACATTAGCTTTTGCACAAGACAACAAAACATTGAGAATCGGTCATAGAGGTGCTATGGGGCATATTACTGAAAACACAGTTGAGTCTATCAAGAAAGCAGTAGATATGCAATGTGATGTAATAGAAATCGATGTATACAAAGTAAAAGATGGTTCCTTAATGGTATTTCACGACGATAAATTAAACCGAGTATCAAATGGTAAAGGAAATATCGAAGATTATACTAAAGCTGAATTAAAAGAACTTTTAGTGGGTGGAAAATATCAAATCCCAACATTAGAAGAAATCATAGAGGCTATCGATAAAAAGGCGGTATTAAATATTGAATTAAAAGGAGCAAATACTGCTGAAGGTACCTACGAAATCATTGAGCAGTTCAAATCTAAAGGGTGGACTAATGACGATTTCATTATCTCAAGTTTTAGATGGGATGAGTTAGAGAAAATGAGAGGATTGGACAGTAATATTGATATTGCAGTCTTAACTGAAAAAGAACCTGCTGACGCTATTTCTTTTGCCCATGATATTAATGCGGTCGCAATTAATCCTTATTTCAAAAAACTTAACGAGAAAAATACTGCTAAAATAAAAGAGGCAAATCTAAAAATATATCCTTGGACTGTTAATGATGAAAAAGACATCCAAAAAATGAAAGAATTAAAGGTAGATGGGATTATCACTAATTTTCCAGAGAGAATCTAGC
>NZ_BAEX01000058.1 GCF_000246945.1 Myroides injenensis M09-0166 | reverse complement strand
ATCCTATCACCTGAACATAGTTGCATAAAGACTTGACATCATTATAATATTCTAAATCTATCTTAATACATTATTAGAATAATTAAAAAACAAGTAAACTTGCATAATCCAATAATAATCTTATATTACCTCTTTATAAACAATTAAATCAGTACTAAAAACAATGAAATATTTGTTGAATTCATCTCCTTTAGACAATATAATAGACCCTTCAAATTTTAATGGCTTATATAATTGGTTTTTTTCTATTATCCAATCACTAAGTCTTCCTGAATATGAAACTCATGTGACTACAACAATTACATTACTTTTAGCCTTCACTATAGTAATGTTCATATTAGATTATATTCTAAAAAATATATTTATAGTAGTCGTAAAATCATTCGCTGCGAGAAGTAAGACAAAGTTTGATGATATTCTTATAGAAAATAAGCTATTTCATAATTTCACACATTTAATACCTGTCTTTGTTGCTAAAATATTGTTCCCAATATTCTTTAAAGGCTTTCCTAACTTAACAAAGTTCATGGTTGTTCTTACTAATATTCTTTTAATTATAGCATTAACTTTTGTATTGCGTTCAATTATAAAGAGTATTAGAGATTATGCTAAAACAAAACCGACCCTTGCGGATAAACCTATAGATAGCTACTCACAGGTATCAAGTATCTTTCTATATTTTTTTGCAGCGATCTTTATCTATACATCAATTACAGGTCAATCTGCTTCAAACTTATTTCTATCATTAGGTGCTGCATCTGCCATCCTAATGTTAGTATTTAAAGATACTATTATGGGGTTTGTAGCAAGTATTCAAGTTTCCACAAATGATATGGTACGTGTAGGTGATTGGATAGAAATGACCAAATTTGGTGCTGATGGTACAGTGCTAGAAATTAATCTTAGTACTGTAAAGGTTCAGAATTTCGACAAAACAATTACTACAATTCCAACCTATTTTTTAATCAGTGATTCTTTCAAAAACTACAGAGGAATGCATAACTCTGGAGGTCGCCGAATAAAAAGAAGTATTAATATTAAAATGTCATCTATACGCTTTCTAGAAAAGAATGAGATAGAACAATTAAAGAAAATACAACTCTTGGCTCCTTATATAGAAGAAAGACAAAAAGAAATAGAAAACTACAATAGAGAAACACATGCTGATCAATCCATGCCTGTTAATGGAAGAAGAATAACGAATATAGGATTATTCAGAGCTTATGTATTGCGATATGCCCAACAAAATCCCAATATTCACAAAGAGTATTTCTTGATGGTAAGGCATTTACAACCTACAGAACATGGTCTACCTATCGAATTATATATGTTTACTAATAGCACACAATGGGTGTTTTACGAAAATGTAATGGCTGATATATTTGATCATGTGTTAGCAGCAGTAGAATACTTCCATTTAGAAGTATTTGAATTGCCTTCGTCAGATGATGTTAGACAATTTATATCTAATAGCTACCATGATCAACATTCTGATCATCATAAATCGCATTAATCAAAATTAGATAGTAAAACAAAATGGGACTGTTTAGAAAACTAAACAGTCCCATTCTTTATATGAAAACCTTATGAAAAATCATGATAGCTCTATAGCCCTAATTTTTCAATAATACCATCTACTTTTTTCTCTGTCGAACTTAGTTTCTCTTTACAAAAAACTATTAGTTTTGAAGCTCGCTCTACTTTTATAGCTAGCTCATCTACCGTTACTTCATCATTCTTCAGTTCACTAAGTATTTGCTCTAATTCGTTTGCTGCTTTTTCGTAAGTAAGCTTTTCCATCTTTCTATTTCTTTAATATTTTTTATTTGTACAAGGTAAACCTTGTTATAAATTTCTATTTCTAATTCATCATCAATCGATAATGTAGTATATTGATTAATTGTATGTCCATTTAATTTAACAATAGCAAAACCCTTTTTTAATATAGATTCAAAGTTATAAAATTCAGGAATAGTTTCTAATCTTTCTAATTTCAATCTCTCCTTTTTAAATAAACTATCCAATCTATAGGAAAGCATTTCTCCTGAAGAATCAATTTTATTCTTAGCTTCTAAAACTACCTGCTCAGCAAACAAAGCTAGAAATTGTGCTCTCTTCTTTAATGATTGTTCTGCTGAAAGTAAAAAGGCAGTAGGTTTATACTGAATATTTTGCAACATCATTGCTAATTTAGTCTTTTCGCTTAGTAGATTTTTTTTAGCACTATGAATAACTTGATTAGAACAAGACTGCAAACTATTATTAGTAAAACTAAGCAACTGTTTGCTTTCCGATTTTAAGCTAGTCATTGCTAATTCTAGACTATGCTGTTTAACTAATATCTTGTTTCTGTATACTTCTTGAATCCCCTCATAAGAACGACTTACTTTCACATCAAATTGATATGCCCTTTCAATAATAAACGCTGCTACCGCACTAGGAGTTTTAAAACGAGTATTTGCTACTAAATCTGCAATAGTGATATCAGTTTCATGACCGATTCCAGTAAAGACAGCAGTTTGCATTTTTGCTATTTTTTCAGCTAATGCATAATTATTAAACACATCCAGATCTAAAGTCGCTCCCCCACCTCTTAAAAGAACAACAACATCATATACATTTTCAGGAATTTGACTAAGCCTTTCAATAATAGAAATATGAGCATTTTCACCTTGAACTTTACTATCGAAGTTATCTACATCAAAATAATATCCATATTCATTAGACTTTAAGTGATTAACAAAATCTTCATGTCCTGCAGTTCCCTTTGCACTGATAAGTGCTATCCTCTGAATGACAATAGGGTATTCTCTCTCTTTGTTTAAATTAATTAATCCTTTTTGCTGTAGTTTCTTGATTGTTTCTTGCTTTTGGCGCTCTAACTCTCCTAAGGCAAAACTTAAATCAACATCTAGTATATTAATAGACATTCCATAAACAGGACTATAAATTAAATCACATAAACATAAAATTTCAGTCCCCTCTTTTAAAACTTTCTCAGCCTGCTCTCCTAGTTTAATCTTTAATCTATTAGCAGTACTATTCCATATCGTTGCTCTACACTTCGCGAGTACTACGCCATCAATATTCTCTACTAATTCTAAATAGATATGTCCTCTTCTATCTTCTTTTATCTGAGCTATTTCAACTTTCATCCAAAATGATTTACCCGATATAGAATTATCGAATATAGTTTTCACTCTGTTGAGAATGATACTTAAAGTAAACCATTTTTTTTCTTGCTCTTCCATATTATTATAGTAGTGAATTAACAAAAGTACAATCTTTCACCAAATTGTTGCTTATGATTACCTATATAAAAGAGCTAGCCATTTTTTCATAAATGTCATCCTATTATCACTCATCCAATTCATTGCAGCCGTTTTATTTTTAAACTTTTTAAAAATTAATCTTTTAATTATTCAAATACCTTTTTGAATAGAAGTACCCTAAAATGATCTCTTAAATATTTGATTTCATATATACCTTTATTACTATAGAAGATATGATTTTTTCAACAGTGCTTCAACAGTTCTTCAAGATTCCTTCAACAAATAGCCCTCTATATGGAGCAATCATGGGGAAGTGTTGAAGAAGTGTTGAAGCATTTGGCTAGAGTCCTTATGAATACTAGCCTTAGCGAGCATCCTAAATTTAACTCTATAAATCATTTTTAGGCTAAGGTATTGTAATTTAGTTAGATATGTTTTTTAGGCTTAAAAAAAAGTGAGGTAGTTTTTATTTTGCTCAGATAATAAAAGTGTTTACTGAAAACCTCATAGTCTATTGATATGTAATGGGTATATTTGGTACAGAAATCTATTTTGAATACATTTCTAATCAATTAATTATTGTCGAAGTACCCCTATTAGGATTATTTCATCAATATTGGTATTGATTTACAGAAGCTTATAAAAATAGTTAGAGATAAAGAAATAATAGCTAACATCTACTCTAGATAAAAGAGTAATACTACGCCAAATAAATGGTCAAAATATGCCTCCAGAGATACATCACAATACTTCCTTCTATAAATTAATAGATATGACTTAGCCAACACTTCATACAAGTACTTAAGAAACTTATCATTATCTTTTTTTATATTTGCAATCTATTTAAAAGATGACTATGACTACAATCAAGATTATTAATAAATCAAACCATTCATTACCAAATTACGAGACAGTGCAATCTGCAGGAATGGATTTACGAGCTAATCTATCTGAGCCAATTACTTTAGAATCTTTGGAAAGAGCTATTGTACCAACAGGCTTATTTATAGAACTGCCTAATGGATATGAAGCTCAAATTCGTCCACGTAGTGGACTAGCTGCCAAAAAAGGGATTACGTTATTAAATACACCCGGAACAATTGATGCTGACTATAGAGGAGAAATAGGTGTAATAATGGTTAATCTATCAAAAGAGCCTTTTACGATAGAAAATGGTGAGCGCATAGCACAAATGGTTATTGCAAAATATGAACAAATTCAATGGGATGAAGTTGAAGTACTTTCAGAAACTGAAAGAGGTGCAGGGGGATTTGGTAGTACAGGTCATAAATAGAGGATAACTAAGAATTACAACATTAAAAAAATACTGAGAATGAAAATTATTGTTCCAATGGCTGGACGTGGATCACGTCTAAGACCACATACTTTAACAGTTCCAAAACCATTAATTCCTATAGCAGGTAAACCAATTGTTCACCGTCTAGTGGAAGATATTGCTAAAGTATTAAATGACAAAATTGACGAAATTGCTTTTATCATCCATGAAAGCTTTGGTAAACAAGTAGAAAATGACTTAGTACAAATAGCTGAAAAACTTGGAGCAAAAGGAACTATTAATTATCAAAATGAAGCATTAGGAACTGCTCATGCTATTTTATGTGCTAAAGAAAGTATGCAAGGTCCGATTGTAGTGGCATATGCAGATACTCTTTTCAGAGCTGACTTTAACTTAGATAAAGATGCAGATAGCGTAATTTGGGTAAAACAAGTAGAAGATCCAAGTGCTTTTGGTGTGGTACAATTAAATGATAAAAATGAAATTATTGATTTTGTTGAAAAGCCAAAAAACTTCGTTTCTGACTTAGCAATTATCGGTATTTACTATTTTAAAAGTGGAGAGACGCTTCGCAAAGAATTAGAATATCTACTAGATAATAATATCATTAAAGGAGGAGAATATCAACTGACAGACGCTTTGGAAAACATGAAGCAAAAAGGAATGCGTTTTGTTCCTGGTACAGTTGCTGAATGGATGGATTGTGGTAATAAAAACGTTACTGTAGATACAAACAATCGTATGCTTGGTTTCTTAGAACATGATAATGAAAATTTTATAGCTGAGAATATCACTATTGAAAATAGTACAATTATTCGTCCTTGCTATATAGGTGAGAATGTTGTTCTAAAAAATACAACTATTGGTCCAAATGTTTCATTAGGTGCCAACTCAATAGTAGAAAATGCTACAATAAAAAATAGCCTTATACAAACGAATGCTACAATTAGAAATGCTCACCTCGATAATGCGATGATAGGGAATCACGCTACTTACGATGGTAAACATACAAGTGTAAGTATTGGTGACTATTCAGTTTTAGAATAAAAAAGTCTTAAATCCGTTTTAAAGTTTATTTAAAACGGATTTTTTTTAATTATATTGGTTCACAATTAACCTTTTACAAGAAACTGAAGTATGAAAAAAATAATATTAATGCTGTTTTGCATCTTCTTAATCGTAAGTTGTAAGAAAAATAAAACAGGTTCTTTATTAGATGAATCTGATGCAAGCAATACAAAAACAGTATTAACAATATTAAATGAGCATAGTAAGAATGCACAGAACTTCAAAACTTCCTCTATTAGAAGTTCTGCATCATATGAAAGTGAAAAGCAAAATCAAAAATTTGCTTTGGATATTCTTATTGAAAAAGATAAAAAGATAGTCCTTAACATACGTTTTTTAGGCTTCCCTATTGCAAAAGTATTAATTACTCCTGAAAAAGTAGAGTATTACGAAAAATGGAATAAGACTTACTTTGAAGGAGATTTTGATATGTTAAGCCAATGGATAGGAACCGATTTAGATTTCAATCGATTTCAAAATTTATTACTAGGACAAGCACTTGACAGTAAGGAATCTACAAAAAATTATCAAGCTTCGATAGAAGAAGGACTACACAAAATAGAATCAATAATAGATCAAGATATACAATCTACTTATTACTTCGAAGATAAAAATGGATTATTAAAGAAAGAAGAAATTACTGAACCATTTAATAATCGCAGTGTTACAATAAGTTATCCTAATTATCAACGAATAGGAAAATATACTGCTCCTACTGAAATAAATATTAAAGCAGAACAAGAAAAAAGCATACATTTGAACATTCGTTATGATAAGGTTACTTTTAATGAAGATATAAACTTAAGTTATAAAGTTCCTAGTGGATATAAGCGAATTACTTTTAATAAAGGCATTCAAAACTAGTTAATGAGACCATTATATTTTAGCATATTATTTTTTATTTCAGTGCTTGGAGGTGGTGCTTGGGCTCAAGGTAAAGAGACTCAAGAACAGCTGGAACGCAGAAAACAACAGATTTTATTAGAAATCAAAAATGTTCAACAACTACTTCAAGTTGAAAGAAGTAAAGAACGCAATATTCTATCTGAAATAGAAGAGTACAATCGTAAAATAAATTTAAGCCGTCAACTAATTAAAAACGTGCAGCAACAAATTAATGCTACGAATACTAGTATTGCTAAAAATCAAAAAGAAGTTGAAAAACTAGAAGCAGAATTAGAAAAGCTAAAAAAAGATTATGCTGAAATAATCGCTAAATCTTATAAAAGTCGCTCTAATCAAAGTCGAGTTATGTATATATTGTCATCTGACAACTTTTTACAAGCTTATAAAAGAGTACAGTACTTAAAACAGTATGCAGAGTATAGAAAAGAACAAGGTGAAGAATTAAAAGAGAAATCTGTCTTATTAAAAGAAACCATTGCAAAGCTGGAAGTACAAAAAGAAAAACAAAGAAAATTACTGGCAGAACAGCAAAGTAATCAAAAAGCATTAGAGACTGACTTAGCAGAACAAAAAGACTTAATTGCTTTAGTACAGAAAGATCAGAAAAAATACAATGATCAGATAAAGAAGAAACAAGAAGAAACTAAAGTTATTGATAAAAAAATACAGCAATTAATCCGCGAGGCTATTGCAGAAGCAAATAGAAAAGCTAGAGAGGCTGCAGCTAAAGCTGGTAAAACTACTACTAAATCAACAACAGGTGCAAGTTCTACTACTGCAGCATTTGAATTGACACCAGAAGGAAAGATTGTAGCAGATAACTTTAAGGCAAATCAAGGTAAATTACCGTGGCCTGTGGAAAAAGGCTATATTTCTCTTCGCTATGGAGATCAGCCACACCCAGTTCAAACTCATTTAACTATACATAATAGTGGAATAGAAATATCAACAGAGGAAGGTGCCATAGCTAGATCCGTATTCCAAGGAGAAGTATTACAAGTTCAAGTTTTACCTGGAGGAAATAAAGCAGTATTAATACAACATGGAGATTACATCACTGTCTATCAAAACTTAAGTGAAGTAACCGTCAAAAAAGGTGATACAGTAACATTAAAACAAAAAATAGGTGTTGTTAACACTAATAGTTCAGGTAAAACTGTTTTAAAATTCTTATTAACTCATAATACTGACATTAATAATCCACAAGTGTGGTTAAGTCGTAGCAATTAATGACGCAATAGATATGCATATAAAAGGAGCATTAAATATATACAAATGGATTGAAGAAAATAGAGAATTACTTCAACCTCCTGTTGGTAATAAAAATATTTACCCTTTATCCGATGACTATATCATTATGGTAGTCGGTGGTCCAAATGCTAGAAAAGATTTTCATTACAATGAAGCTGAAGAATTCTTCTTTCAGTTAGAAGGTACTATCTATATTGATATACAAGTAGAAGACCAACGCAAACGCATCACTCTAAAAGCAGGAGATATCTACTTATTACCAGCAAAAGTCCCACATTCACCTATTAGAACAGAAAACTCTGTTGGGCTTGTGGTAGAAAAAAAGAGAAAGGGTGCAGTAGGAAAAGACGGTTTAATCTGGTATTGCGAAAATTGTAATACTAAGCTATATGAAGTCTATTTTGAACTTACCAATATTGAAACTGATTTCTTACCTCATTTTAAACATTTTTACTCTTCTCAAGAGTTAAGAACTTGTAAACATTGTAATACAATAATGGATACAGATCCAAAATTTGTCAAATAAAGATATTTTTGCATACTCTTTTTTTGCTGTTATTTTTTATATATTAGCGATTACCAATCAACTATAAAAACTAATAAATTATTAAAAATGACAACAAACAAAGACCAATTTGGCATCGCTGAAGCCCTAGAAAAATTAGGCTTACAAGAGCTAAACAATGGAACATCTACAGGAATAAACACTTTCTCCAACGGGAAAATTATAGAATCTTACTCACCCGTAAATGGGCAATTAATTGCAAAGGTAAAAACGACAACTGCTGAGGATTATGAAAAAGTTATTCAAACAGCAGAAGAAGCATTTAAAACCTGGCGTTTAGTACCTGCTCCAAAAAGAGGAGAAATCGTAAGACAAATAGCAGAAGAACTACGCAATAATAAAGAATATCTAGGGAAACTTGTCTCATTTGAAATGGGTAAAAGTTTACAGGAAGGATACGGTGAAGTACAAGAAATGATTGATATCTGTGACTTCGCAGTAGGCTTATCACGTCAACTATATGGATTGACAATGCACTCTGAAAGACCTGAGCATAGAATGTATGAACAATGGCATCCTATAGGAATTGTTGGTATCATTTCTGCATTTAATTTCCCTGTTGCAGTTTGGAGTTGGAATACGATGATTGCATGGATATGTGGAGATGTATGTGTATGGAAACCTAGCTCTAAGACTCCTTTATGCGGCGTAGCTTGCCAAAATATAATCACCAAAGTCTTTAAAGCAAATAATATTCCTGAGGGAGTTAGCAACCTTGTTATAGGCAATGAGTGTGGTGATTTAATGAATAACGATCCACGAATTCCATTAATATCGTTTACTGGTTCTACCCGCATAGGTAGACATGTTTCTAAAACAGTTGCAGAACGTTTTGGTAAAACTATTTTGGAGTTAGGAGGAAATAATGCTATAATTGTTTCAGAACATGCTGACATTAATATGGTACTAGTAGGAGCAGTTTTTGGTGCAGTAGGAACTGCTGGACAACGATGTACGTCTACACGCAGATTGATTATCCACGAAAGTGTTTACGACAAAACATTACAAGTATTAAAAAGTGCGTATGCACAATTAAAAATAGGAAATCCTCTTGATGCTAATAATCATGTAGGTCCACTCATTGATAAAGGAGCTGTACAAGATTATTTAACCGCTATAGAAAAAGCAAAACAAGAAGGAGGTAAAGTAATAGTAGAAGGAGGTGTATTAGAAGGTGAAGGCTATGAGAGTGGCTGTTACGTAAAGCCATGTATTATTGAAGGTGAAAATGATTACGAAATAATACAATCGGAAACTTTTGCTCCTATTTTATATGTAATGAAATATAAAACGCTTGATGAAGCTATTGCAATGCAAAATGGCGTACCTCAAGGATTATCCTCTGCCATTTTTACAACGAATATGAGAGAAATGGAACATTTCTTATCACATGCAGGGTCAGATTGTGGAATTGCAAACGTTAATATTGGTACATCAGGAGCAGAAATTGGAGGAGCCTTCGGTGGTGAAAAAGAAACAGGAGGAGGTAGAGAATCTGGATCAGATGCTTGGAAAGCATATATGAGAAGACAAACTAATACAATTAACTACGGTACAGCTTTACCGCTAGCACAAGGGATAAAGTTTGACTTTTAAATAATAAAAAAGAGAGAGGATGTTTAATTAAACATCCTCTCTCTTTTTTATCATAATTCTAATTCTATATTCCTTAGAATCTATAACCAATATTTATACCTGCATTAAATTCAATAGCAGAGAAACGATCATTAACATCACTACTAAAGTTACGTGCAATATTTGCAAAAGGATTTATAGTGAAAGAATCTCCTAAAGCCCATTTATATCCTACTCCAACACCAAATATAAAACTGTCCATATCTGTTTTCACTGTCATGTCAGCTTGTGCTAAATCATTCCATTTATCTTCTTCAAAATTTCCAAAACGGTACTTTAAAAACGGAGAAACAACGTATCCACTACCATTCGCACCAGTTTTTCCTCCAAAGTAATAATTGTAATTTACTAATAAACTATTTGTTTTGAATTTTTGATTCTTACTTTTTTTCTCTCCATGATAAGAGAAGCGATCATTGATATTAAAGTTAGCTCCTACTGACTGATTATGATCAATAAAATGCTCATAACCGATCTCTACAGAAGCTAGCACTAATGTATTCAATACATTTACTTTCACCTCATTAAGCGCTTGGGCATTTGCACTGAAAACAGATCCTATCAATAATAGCCCTAGTAGTACTTTTTTCATAAGTTCATTTATTTTTAGCAAATATAATAATTTGCTTTATTATTTGTGATTTCTACCTTCTTCGTCAGGATAAAATAAAGCTACAGTATCACTTTGCCAAAACTCTTTCGTATTAATATCAAGAATTGATATTTTACCCAAAAAAGCAGCTCCTGTATCAACATTCCAAACATTAGCAAAATTAGTAGGATTAGTAAAGCCAAAATTAGTTACAGGTGTATGTCCAATATAAATCTCTTTATAATGCTTTAATCTTTTTGGGTAGCATGGCGACTCTTTATCTAAGTTAACATCCATACTCATCACCATCTCCCATAGCGTACGATCCCAATAAAGATATTCAGTAAAGAATTCTGTTTCTATTCCTCTAGGATTAGTAAAACCTCCATGAACAAATAATCGATTTTCATCATCAATATAATAATTTTTAAGTTCATTAAAAAAGATCATATGATTATCTAATTCCTCTTCAGAAAGAATACTATATGATTTCATTGAAGCATCTCCCCCATTGCGTTCCCATACTTTATTTTCTTCTTTTGTATTAAGCCACTTTACAAGCAATGTTTCGTGATTTCCTCTTAAGAAGATACATTGATGTGATTGCTTTAGTTGCAATAAATAATCAACTACTTTTTCTGATTCACTCCATCCATCCACATAATCACCCAAGAAAATAAGCGTATCTTCCTTTGTTACTTTTGCTCTTTCTAATACTTGTAATAATGCTTTATAACCACCATGTATATCCCCTATTACTAATGTTCTACTCATTCTTGATCAGTTTCATATTTAAGTTTTCGCAAGATACGCATTACTTCTTTGAAGGCTATAAACAATTGGGGATCACTATGATTTTTTAAATAATCTTTAACGTCGATAAGTTCGTCTTTGGCATTTTCAAAACCATTTAGATAACAAAGCATCATATTAAAACAAAGCTTATTTAATACTCGTTCTTCTTTATTAGTTAACTTCAAACCATATTGTAATTTATATATCACATTCAAAGTACTTGCATAAATATGTCCTAGAATATTTTTATTATACCTCGGAGGTTCAAATAATAATGTGTTAGAAATACCATAAGTTCCATTATCATAAAAATTTATTGCTACCTCTTCAAACGGATAATAACTAGTCTTGTCATTCAAACCAAGATTAAGATATTCAGTAATTACAAATTCATTATTGTCATAATAAATAGTAACAGCATCTAAGTCAGAATAAAACAATTTTATTTGCTCATTAACAAATTCAATATCTACGCGAGAATAAAACAAATTTCCTCTTATATGCTTCCGATTACCTGCCCAGCAAATAATAAACTGTTCTTTAAAAACACAATATTGAGGTTTTAAATCTTTATGTGTTTCCACCATAAAGGTAACTACACTGTCAAGTATCGTCTTTAGGTCATTTTGTGAGTTATTCTCAATATTCGTAACTATACTCTGATTGTCAAACAAATCCATTTGCACATTTGGAATAGAAGTGCTGCCTACCCTATAAAAAAATGTTCCATCTTGAATATCATTAATAGTCCGTTTGAAATACGTTAATTTACTACTTGCTGAAATTGTTACAAGACCAACTACTTTATCCTTAGGCAGGTTACTAAAAGGAATATTGTCATAAGTTATGCTAGGAGGGTTTTCTAAATAGGCATTGACAAGATTTTGTATTTTACTATCATCATAAAAATCTACTCCAATAATATAATTATATGTATCTTCAACACCCACAATAATGTAAGAATTATTCTTTGGGTTAGAATTAGATAACGCACAAATATGTTTTAAGAATTTAGCCTTACCTGATTTGGTATGTAAATTAAGTTGCCTTTTTTTATCATAAAAACTATTCTCGTCATAGTAGGCAAGTAAATTTTTTATGAGTAAGCGCTTATTAATCACAACATTTGAATTTAAAATCTTAAAATTATAAAAAGAAAGTCATAATTCAACGCCAATAGTCAAAGTACCTTGATATATTTAACCATATATTAACAACTTGATAAAGAATATTTTTTCAATTTGCATAAAGTATTAGAAAAGAGCATATTTTAATAAAAAAACAAGTATGGATACAACAGCACAAAATTATGATATTCGTGAATTAAACGAACTAATTGAAAAAGAGAGTGCCTTCATCGATTTACTAACGATGGAAATGAATAAAGCTATTGTAGGTCAAAAGCATATGATTGACCGCTTATTAATTGGTCTTATCGGTCAAGGACACATATTGTTAGAAGGTGTACCAGGATTAGCAAAAACATTGGCTATTAATACACTTTCTAAAGCTGTTCATGGATCATTTAATCGTATTCAGTTCACACCAGACTTACTACCTGCTGATGTAATAGGAACGATGATTTACAATGTAAAGGAAAATGACTTTACAATCCGAAAAGGACCTGTTTTTGCTAATTTTATTTTAGCGGATGAGATTAACCGTGCCCCTGCCAAAGTACAATCTGCATTATTAGAAGCCATGCAAGAGAAACAAGTAACTATTAGTGATAATACTTACAAGTTAGAACAACCTTTTTTAGTAATGGCTACACAAAACCCTGTTGAGCAAGAAGGAACTTATCCATTGCCTGAAGCTCAAATGGACCGTTTTATGCTTAAAACAGTGATTGATTATCCTAAATTAGAGGACGAAAGATTAATTATTCGACAAAATTTATTGGGAGAAAAGATTCAAATCAATCCTGTTGTTTCTTTAGAACAAATTAAAAGGGCTCAACAAGTAGTAAAACAAGTATATATGGATGAAAAAATCGAGAAATATATACTAGATATAATCTTTGCTACTCGTTATCCTGAACAATTTAAACTAGAGAAATTGAAACCTCTAATTAGTTTTGGAGCATCACCTCGTGGAAGTATCAACTTAGCAACTGCTGCAAAATGTTATGCATTTATTAAACGTAGAGGTTATGTAATACCTGAAGACGTAAGAGCGGTAGTTATTGATGTATTAAGACATCGTATAGGAGTAACTTATGAAGCCGAAGCTGAAAATATTACTTCTGTTGACATCATTAATCAAATTGTAAATGAAATTGAAGTACCTTAATAAGTGTACTTTATAAAAGATAAGAACAACCTATTTGTGAAATTTACAAATAGGTTTTGAAGGTTGAACATTTTTGAATAATACGGCATGGATACCAAAGACATACTTAAAAAGGTCAGAAAAATTGAAATAAAAACAAGACGATTAAGTGACCACATCTTTTCGGGAGAATATCACACTTCTTTTAAAGGACGAGGAATGACTTTTTCGGAAGTTAGACAATATCAATTTGGTGATGATGTCCGTGCCATAGATTGGAACGTGACAGCCCGCTACAGTGAACCATATATTAAAGTTTTTGAAGAAGAGCGCGAATTGACATTAATGTTATTAGTAGATGTAAGTGGTTCTGAAGACTTTGGTTCTACAGATGAATTCAAAAAAGACATTATTACAGAAATAGCTGCAACACTAGCATTTTCGGCTACTCAAAATAATGATAAGATTGGACTGATACTTTTCTCAGACCAAATCGAATTATTTATTCCTCCTAAAAAAGGAAAAACTCATGTGCTTCGAATTATTAGAGAACTAATAGAATTTAAACCTAAAAGTCAAAAAACAGATCTGAAAATAGCATTAGAGTACCTGTCAAAAGTCTTAAAAAAGAAAGCAATTGTATTTATTCTTTCTGACTTTATAACACCCAACTATGAGCAAACACTAAAAATTTCTGCAAAAAGACATGATATTACAGGTATTAGAGTATATGATAAAAGGGAAAAAGAACTTCCTAATGTAGGATTGATTAATGTCTTTGATGCTGAAACAAGAGAAGAATTAATTATCAATACATCTGATAGTGTAGTAAGAAATAACTACGATAAATTCTTTAGAAAAAAAGAAGTGCAATACCTCAAAATGTTTCAGAAGTGTGGAGCAGGTACTATCGATATAGAAGTAGGTGAAAGTTATGTCAAAAAACTATTAGGTTATTTCAAATCAAGATAACAAGAGCAAGAAAAATGAAAAAACATTATCTTTTTATAATCCTTTTATGTCTATTGAGTTCTGTAGGAGTTTATTCTCAAAACCCTATAGAAACGATTGTAGATACTACTGATATTAAAATAGGAGAAGGATTTTTCTTAACGATAAAAGCACATACTAAAGCAGGAGATTTAGTAACATTTCCTGAAACTCAACAGTTTGGTAGTTTTGATATCATAGACTCCTCGCCTACAGATACCATCGTTAATAATAATTTGGTTGAATTAATTAAGAAATATGAACTTACTCAGTTTGATGAAGGTGAGTATACATTACCACAAATACCAGTTATTGTAGATGCCTCAGTATACCATACTGACTCAATCAAAATAAATGTACAAAACGTAGTTGTTGATACTTTAAAAACACCATTGTATGATATAAAAAGTATATCAAAGCAAGGAGCTTCTTTTTCAACATATTGGTATTATTTAATCTTTGTCTTTCTTTCTATTGCAATTGGAGTATTTATTTATATCTATATCAAAAGACAGCAAGAAAAAAAACTAACTGAGGATGATAAGTATAAAACACCTTATGAAAAAGCACTTAAAAAGCTAAAAAAATTAGAAGGAAAGAAAAACTGGACTAGAGGGGATGCTAAACCTTACTATTCAGATATGACTAATATTGTCCGCTCTTTTATAGAAGACACATTCGATATTTCTGCTAGAGAATTAACGACTTATGAGATAATAACATTATTAAGATCGACTTTAAGAGACAAGTCTATCAAAATAAAACCAGAAGTTATAGCAGATTTTAAAAGGATATTAGAAACATCGGATTTAGTGAAATTTGCTAAATCACAACCTACTGAGGGGGAAATTGTCGCTGATACAGCAAAAATACAGAAAATAGTAGAAGATATAAATGTTGCATATCCTATATCAGCAGCTACTCAAACTGAGCGTATTAGATTGCGTGAAGAACGCAAAAAAAGAAGATTGAGATTCCGAATTTGGGTACCTGTTACTGTAACATCTGTATTAATAATAACAACAGGAATTGTATATTATATCAATACCGCTACAGAAAGAGAATATAATTTATTTACGTTTAATAGCACAAAACGACTATTAGATAAAGAGTGGATTACTAGTACATATGGACAAAATCCTGGATTAACTATATCTACTCCTGTTGTATTAGTAAGAAAAAATGACCCATTAACACAAGAATCTAAACCTGATGGTGTAGAAACAATACAACAATTCAGATATGGTTCGATAGAGGATAAAATTTATATAGTAGCAAGTAATTTTGTTACTACAAAAGATTTTAAATATTCTGAGCAACAAATTATTGGACATATTATTACTTTACTTACTCAGAATTATCACGCAGAAGATATAGAGTATAAAGATGAGCATTTTGAAAATGCCAATGGCATTATTGGTACAAGAGTAAAAGGTAGTTTTGTTATTCAAAATACTGCCGATAAAAAAGAAGAGAAAATTATTATTGAGGGAGTGCTAACAAAATTTGGTCAAAATAGAGACCAAACTTGGGTATTCTATCGTGAAAATGATAAATATGGTGCACAATTAACTGAGCGCATATTCGATTCTATTTTATACAAAAATGAGGAAACAAAATGAAAAATATAACCTTTTTAAATCCTGAACTCTTTTGGCTATTTTTATTACTACCATTAGCTTTTTATGTATGGTATAGAAATAGAAAAAAAGAACGTGCTACAGTTAAGCTAAGCTCTATCAAAGGAGTGAAAGGACAAACTTCATTGTTAGTAAAATTATTGCCATTGACAATTGTATTGAGATTACTTGCATTTGCTGGCTTAATTATAGCATTAGCTAGACCACAAGTAATAAGCGTTGATCATCATGTCCATTCCACTCATGGTATCGATATAGTAATGGCAATGGATATTTCTGGTAGTATGTTAGCTAGGGACTTAAAACCGAATCGTTTAGAAGCTTTAAAAACAGTAGCTGGTGACTTCGTAAAGCAACGTATTACCGATCGAATAGGAATAGTTATTTATGCAGCTGAAGCCTATACAAAAACTCCTGTAACAAGTGATAAACCGCTTATTCTTAATGCCCTGAAGGACATTGTTTATAGTGATGATATTAAAGATGGTACTGCTATTGGTGTAGGTCTAGGAACCGCAGTTAATAGATTAAAAGATAGCCCTGCAAAAAGTAGAGTGATAATATTACTTACTGACGGTATAAACAACACTGGGGCAATCGATCCAAAAATGGCTGCTGATATTGCAAAACAATATAATATCAAAGTTTATACTATAGGTATAGGTACTAATGGTTTAGCAGAATCTCCTGTAGGAATTAGAAGCAACGGAGAAGTCGTTTATGAGAAAGTACCTGTTGAATTAGATGAAGAGTTAATGAAAGATATCGCAAAAACGACTGGTGGTAAATACTTTAGAGCTACAGATACAAAAAGCTTAAAAGAAATCTATGATGAAATTAATCAGTTAGAAAAAACGAAAATAGACGAACAAAAATTCGTTAATACCGATGAGAAATTTCACTTATTTGCTTTAATTAGTTTTATATTATTGTGTATAGAATTTGTTATTAGAAAAACACTTTTCAGAGGATTTATATAAGATATTATGTGGGAACTAGATGACAAGAAATATTTCTTTTTATTAATAGCAATTGCAATATTAGTATTACTATTTGTTGGTACATTGCTGTGGAAAAAGAAAAAACAAAGTGCTTTTGCTTCTTCAAAAGCTATGCGAATTTTAGCACCTAATCGTTCAAAAAATAAACCGATTATTAAAGCTACACTTTACTTAGTAGCATTACTTTTTATTGTTATAGGGCTAGTTAATCCAAAAATAGGTACAAAAGTAGTCACTGTCAAAAGACAGGGAATAGATATCGTATTTACCTTAGATGTATCTAAAAGTATGCTTGCACAAGATATGGCTCCTGATAGATTAGAGAAAATGAAACAACTTGTTTCACAGATTATAAATAATTTAGGACCAGATCGAGTTGGTATCGTTGGCTACGCAGGAAGTGCATTTCCAATGTTACCAATAACTACAGATCACTATGCAGCTAAAATGTATTTGCAGACAATGAATACTGATATGGTTTCATCACAGGGAACAGCCTTTGAAGACGCCATATATGTTGCAAGCAATTATTACGATAATCCAAATACAAGTAAGGTTATGATTCTTATCTCAGATGGTGAAGATCATGGAGAAGAAATGGATAGTGCAATAGCCATTGCAAAAGATAAGAAAATTAGAATTATAACAATAGGCGTTGGTACAGAAAAAGGAGGCCCAATACCTATAAAGACAGCGAGAGGAACAGAATATAAAAGAGACTGGAATAACGAAATTGTAATCACAAAACTTAATCCTACTACATTAAAGTATATTGCAGAATCTACTAATGGCCAATATTACTATGGTTCCAATACACAAGAAATTGTAGATTTAATAAAAAAGGATATTAATAAAATAGAAAAAACAGATTTTGAATCGCAACAAATAGCTGAGTTCCAATCACAATTTCAATGGTTCTTAGGAGCAGCGCTGTTGTTATTATTTATTGACTTGTTTATCCTTGAGCGAAAAACACTGTGGATGAAAAAGTTAAATCTATTTAATGAACAAGACTAAAATGATTTAACATTCGATAATTATGAAGAACTTTTTATACATCACCCTATTTATACTAATTTCTATCCCTGCTACTTTCGGACAGTCTGCAGGTAGAGCGCTTAGTAAAGGAAATGAAGGATATGAAAGCAAACATTTCGCACAAGCCGAAGCGTCTTATCGTATTGCTAATTCAAAGCTTACTACTGCTTCAACTGCAGAATATAATCTTGGAAATACACTCCTAAGACAGAATTTATATAAAGAAGCTGAGTCAGCTTATAAACGAGCCCTAACAAAGGCAACAACTAAAGAGGAGAAGCATCAAGCTTATCATAATCTTGGCAATACATACATGAAGCTTAAAAACTATAAAGCAGCAGAAGAAGCATATAAAAATGCCTTACGTAATAATTCTAAAGATGAGGAAACACGCTACAACTATGCTGTAGCGAAAAAATTAAATGAAGAAAATCCTCAACAAGACGATCAAAACCAAGACGACAAAAACGATCAGAACAAAGATAACAAGGACAATAAAGACGATCAGAATAAAGATAACAAGGACAATAAAGACGATCAGAATAAAGATAATAAGGACAATAAAGACGATCAGAATAAAGATAACAAGGACAATAAAGACGATCAGAACAAAGATAACAAGGACAATAAAGACGATCAGAATAAAGATAACAAGGACAATAAAGACGATCAGAATAAAGATAACAAGGACAATAAAGACGATCAGAACAAAGATAACAAAGATAACAAAGACAATAAAGACGATAACGGGAAAGACGAAAACAACAAAGATCAACCAAAAGAATTGCCGATTGGTATCTCTCCTGCACAAATGGAAAACATATTAAATTCTCTTGAACGAGATGAAAAAAACGTTCAACAAAGACTGATAAATAAAGGAAAAAAAGGAGATAAAAAAGAACAAAGTCAAGAACGCAAAAAAGATTGGTAAGACAAATGAATACACTTAAGAATCACATATTGTTACTATGCTTTATATGCACTCAAATGGCTTTGGGGCAAGTAACTTTTGAAGCAAAAGTGAGCAGAGACAACGTTCCTCTAAACGAAAATGTGCGCATTGATTTTTCAATGAATAGTGACGGAGATAATTTTACTCCCCCAAACTTTGGTGAATTACAAATTGTAGGTGGTCCTAATCAATCTGTAAACTATTCATGGATTAATGGTAAAAAATCGTTTAATAAAACCTATTCTTATTTTGTACAAGCTAAAAGAAAAGGAAAATATAACATAGGTTCAGCAAGTATTGAGATAGAGGGAAAAATTTATAAAACGAATCCTATTACCGTTACAATTACAGATGCTGTTGCAAAACAAGATCCTAGAGAAAGAATTAATTCAATTCAACAGCAATCGTTAGATGACATTCATTTAGTTGCTGAGGTTACCAATTCAAATCCTTACATAAATGAACCAGTAACTATAAGTTATAAAATTTATTTTAAAGATGGATTAAGAGGTTATTCTGGTACAAAAATTCCTACTTACGATAAATTTTGGGTTTACAACATTCCACCTACTAGAGATCCTGAAATAAAACAAGGTAAATTTAAGGGTGAACCATATAATTACATTCTAATAAAACAGGATGTCATTATGGCTCAAGAGCTAGGTGATTTTACTATTGATCCATTAGGATTGCTAGTACAAGCGCAAGTCCTTACAGGTAGAAGAGATTTTTTCGGCTTTCCTGAATATGGTTTTATGGAAAAAGAATACCATACAAACAAAATAGTAATCAAATCCAAAGATATCCCTCAAAATGGAAAACCAGACAACTTTTCTGGTGGAGTAGGTGATTTTGATTTTAAAGTAATTCCTTCTAAAAAAGAATTAAAAGCAGGAGAAACACTTACGCTAAAAGTAGAGGTAAATGGTAAAGGAAACCTAAACTTACTTAATATACCAGAACCAAAGGCACATTCGGCTCTAGAAATCTATGATCCTGTATATTCCGAAAAGCTAAATGCTGGTGCATTTGGAATGCAAGGAAGAAGAACAAATGAATATACTATTATACCGCAATATAAAGGCAATTATACCATAGAGCCAATGGAGTTTTCTTACTTTGACTTAACAAGTAAAAAGTATAAAACTATACAGACAGATAGTATACAAATTGCAGTATTAGAAGGACCTACTCTTCCTACAAATAAGGAGATATTAGGCGATGAAATAATAGAAGAAAGTGAACTTTTTCAACCTATAAAAATAAAGGCAACCTTCGTAAATACATATAAAGATAAGTATTGGAATACTTCACTTTTCTATTCTTTGACTGCAATACCTTTTCTAGCCATTCCATTCTTTATACTAGTAATTAGAAGAAAACGTGCAAAAGATGGAGATATTGAAGGTAATAAATTAAGAAGAAACAATAAACTCGCTCGTAAATACTTAAGTGAAGCTAAAAAGCATATCACTAATAAAGAGTTATTTTATGAAGCATTAGAAAGATGTTTACATAACTTCTTAAAAGCTAAACTTAAAATTGAAACAACAGAAATGAGTAATGAGAACATTGAAGATCTATTAAAAGAAAACAATGTGACTCAAGAAGGTATTTTATCGTTTATGAATTTAAAAAATGCTTGTGAATGGGCAAGGTATACCCCTAGTGATAAAGTGGATATGCTTAAAGACTATGAATCTGCTATTAATATTATAACCCAATTGGAAAAACAAATTAAATAAGTAATGAAAAACATTTTTTATCTTATTGTATTCTTTTGTAGTTCAATTGTTTTTGCACAACAAACATCAACTTGGGAAAAGGATTTTGACAAGGCAAATACACTTTATCAAAATGAGAATTTTTCTGAGGCAATTGCTGTTTATCAAAAGTTAAGCAAAGAGAAGAGTAATTCACCTGAGTTATATTTCAATCTTGCAAATGCATATTACAAAACAAAAGACAATGTCAATGCTGTTTATAATTACGAAAAAGCATTAAAACTAGATCCTAAAAATAAAAGTTTTGAAACGAATTTGAATTATGCTCGTAAAAATTTAAAGGATGACATTACTATTATTCAGCAATATAACAAAGAGGATATCATTCATCAATGTCTAAAAATATTAACAACAGACCAATGGGCTATTGTAGCAACATTATCAGCTATTTTAGTATTTATATTTTTTGCTATTTATTACATAAATCAAAACAATGCCATTAAAAAAAGTTCATTTGCTCTTGTGGTGCTGTTTGTACTAGTAACGATTGGTACTATATATATTGCAACCTTTGAGGATAAATATACAGATACAATCCCCACGGGAATAGTATTTAGCCTTAAAACAGATATTAAAGATGAACCTAAAAGTACAGCTAAAACCTTACTCTCTATACATGAAGGCGCTAAAGTATATATTCTTGAAACTAAATCACTCTGGATAAGAGTACGTTTAGATAATCAAGAAGAAGGTTGGATCGAAAAGAAAAATATAAAAGAAATCTAGATAGATTCAGATTCATATAAAGGCATAGGTGTTTTAATAACATCTATGCTTTTTTCAAATAATGCTTTTACTAACTCAAAAAATGAAGGAAATACTGAATCTGAAAGCACTAAATATGTTCTATAACTAATCGAGTTCATTAATGACTCTTGACTAACCATTAAAAAAATAGCATTGATTTGATCGAATAAAGACAAAAATACACTCACAAGTAAAACAACAACTAATATTTGAAATATTGCGCCAAACAATCTATTTAAAAAACCTAAAAAAACAGCTTCAAAAAGTTTTGTAATTAACTTAGCAATCACTTTTACAATTAAAATTGCTATAAAAAAAGTAAGTATAAAAGCAACTACTGGCAAGAAACTAGATTCCCACCCAAACTGATTAAAAAGAAATTTTTAATTATATAAGAAAACTTTAGAGCGCCTATAATTCCTATCAAAAGAGCCAGAAAAGCAGCCACAGAGACAAAAAGTCCATCTTTAGCTCCTTTATATATTGCGTAAACCAAAGCAATTCCTACAATTATATCTAATAACATAACTTTTTATTTACGAAGATATTATTTTTATATAAAACAGAACATGAAGTCATCTTGACTTTTTGGTTTTCTGAAACTTCTTTTATCTTATCACGTTAAAAATCATAGAATTCCACGCTATCCAAGTAGATAATATGGTATCAGATCTATTGGATAAAGAGGAAAAGCTATTTAACCAAATATTTGTTCTTGCAATAACATACCTTTCTAAACTTCAGTAAATCAAAACCAGTATCATCAATAATAAAACAATTCTGATAAAGGGATTTAAGCATTAGTTATGTCTTTAAAATAGATTTCTATATCAAATAGATTATACGGTTTTCTGTAAGCACTTTAACTGTCTAAGCAAAACAAAAAAACACCTCACTTTTTTTCAACCCTAAAAAACATTTCTTACTAAATTACAACACATTAACACAAAAAAAAATCTATTGAGCTAAAATTGGGATGCTTGCTAAAGCTAGTATTCATAAGGACTCTAGCCAAATCCTTCAACACTTCTTCAACACTTCCCCATGATTGCTCCATATAGAGGGCTATTTGTTGAAGGAATCTTGAAGAACTGTTGACGCAGTGTTGACAAAGTCATATCGTCTATAGTATTAAAGGCATATATGGAATACTTGATTTCATCAATCATTTTAAGCACTTCTATTCAAAAAAGACCTTTGAATAATTAGATGAGTAATTTTTAAAAAGCTTAAAAACAAAAGGGCTATCATGAATTGGATAAGCGATACTAAGATGAAGACAATAGGAATTTTTAATTTTCTGAAACTTCTTTATCCCAAACTATGTTTTTAAGCTTCTGTTACTTAAAACAGTGGGGATTTTTACTTTAAACCTCTTTGTGGAAGTAATAACTGTGGTGCTATATATAATTCTATACTAACTAGGTGGAGTACTGGTACACGCATTATAGGATTTGTTTATTTTACAAAAGTCAAGATGACCTCCATAAGTAATTTC
>NZ_BAEX01000059.1 GCF_000246945.1 Myroides injenensis M09-0166 | reverse complement strand
ACACGTAGTATATCGAGTCATTATTTTCTGTAATTGACTTTTTATTTTTTGTTGACCCGACTGGGGCTCGAACCCAGGACCCCAACATTAAAAGTGTTGTGCTCTACCAACTGAGCTATCGAGTCTGCTGATTAGAAAAGAAAGAATTTTGTGACCCGACTGGGGCTCGAACCCAGGACCCCAACATTAAAAGTGTTGTGCTCTACCAACTGAGCTATCGAGTCATTATTTCAATTCCTAATTGCGGGTGCAAATATAGGACACTTTTTTAAAAAACCACAACAAATTTGTTTTATTTTTGCCTCTTTATCTAAATTAATTTCTAACGTACTATATTACAACCCCTTATTTTTATGAAAAAAATTGTTCTTTTAGGCTATATGGGATCAGGTAAGTCAACTATTGGACAAAAGCTAGCAGAAGCTCTAAACCTTCCTTTTATAGATTTAGACCAAGAAATAGAAACAAATCTACAAAAAACAATACCTGCGATTTTTAAAGAGAGAGGAGAAATCTACTTTCGAAAAATAGAACACCAGACATTCAATCACCTATTAGATGAAAACAAGTCTATTATTTTAAGTCTTGGCGGAGGTACTCCTTGCTATGCTAATAATCACCTAAAGCTTCAGGAAAGTGATGTTATCTCAATCTATTTAAAAGCTTCTATAAAAACATTGGTAGAACGTCTAGAAAACGAAAAAGAGCATCGACCTGTACTTAATCAAAATACAGACGATACTCTTGAGACTTTTGTAGCGAAACAATTATTTGAACGCAGTTATTTTTATCATCAAGCAAAACACACTTTAATTGTAGATAATAAATCAATAAGTGATATAGTCGATGAAATTATAAAAATTGTAAATTAACTCAAATAGGCATATTCTTCTTCTCCGTCAAAAACAACTTGGATATGCTCTAATAAAGACGTTGATAAAGATATCCCTTTAAAATCAGCTTTAACGGGATATTTTTTATGATTTCTATCCACCAACACTGCAGTCTTTAATTTCTTAAGAGGAACGTTTAAAAAATGTTTAACACCATATATTAATGTTGCTCCAGAATTCAATACATCATCCACCAAGACTATTGCCTTATCTTCATACTCATCTGAAGAGATAGATGTCTCTATTGGATTTATAGGATTTTGCTTATCGATACGAACTTCACAAATCTTTACTTTAATCGGCGATATCGCTTGTAACTCATTTGCAATTTTTTGAGCAAATTTAAAACCACTATTAGCTATTCCTGCTATAACGATCTCCTCTTCATCAATGAATGTCTCGTAAATTTGGTAAGCAATGCGTTTTGTAGTAAACTTAATCTGCTCTTTGTTTAAAATAATGTTCTTAGTCATGTTGTTGTTGTTTTTCTATATTTATAAACACTTCTCTACCTGCTCTAGGCTTGATAGAATTGTATGCTTTTTCTAGGACTTTAATCTTCATATCATTTCGGAACAATTGATCGTACTCTTTTTTGCTTCCTCCAAAAGGTGGCTCTGAAGTATCAAATTCACAATCAAATAAAACTCCTACCAATTTTCCTTTTTGCGAAAGTAGTTGATTAATTTTACTAACATACGCACTTCTTAATTCTCTTGGTAAAGAACAAAAGAACGTCTGTTCGATAATTAAATCATACTCCCCTACATGGTGAAAGAAATCTTCAATAATGACAGAATCCATTGGGAAATCGGAATGTTTTAGTGCGGTTTCCTTAACAGCAATATCCGTTAAATCAATACCATAACTATTTGCAAATCCTTGACGGTGCAGATATAATAATTCATAACCATGACCAATTCCCAAAACTAAAATACGCAAATTCTTATTTTCTAATTGATCAATATAATCTTTTAGAGGTGTGGTTATAGCACCAGCATTCCACTTCGAATTCTTACTGACATATCTATTCTCCCAATATTCTCTATTCATTTTTTTCACTTTCTTCTTCTATTTCATCATCATAATCTAAAAAGTCATTAATATCTCTCAAATCTTTTTTAGTAGGTCGCCCAGTACCATTTGCACGATAATGACTTTTAGACAATTTCAATAATTCTAAATGTTCAAATGCTTCAGAAGGTGTAGTATCTTTTCTATAAATATCAACTAATTTTGCTCCTACTCTATTTTGAGGGATATCTAAAACAGTCATTTGATAAACTATTTGATCTTTACGCAAAGTAATTTTATCAGTTGGGAAAACTTCTCTCGAAGCTTTAGCAGCTTGTCCATTTACTGTAATATGTCCTTTTTTACAAGCTTCAGTTGCTATATTCCTTGTCTTGTAATAACGTACACACCACAAATATTTATCAATACGCATAATTAAATATTAATTTTTTCTAACAAAGTACACAAAAATAAAGTAAAATTGTATCTTGCACTACTAAAATAAATCAAAAAATGAAGAGAATATTTGCTGCTTTAGGCTTCTTATCCTTAAGCTTATTGATGACAAATTGTAAAAAAGATGATGGGGGTACTGATTTCGTAGAGGTTCCTTTACGTGATAGAACTGAAGTCTATAATGAAAATATGACAGTTATTGAAAAATACCTTGATAATAATTACATTATAGAAAATGGAGACATCATCACTTTTGATAGTATTACAAGTCCTAAATATAATCAACAACCTGTAATTAGAAAAGATCCTAGATTAAAAAGTATCAAACTAAGTAATGATATATTAAAAATCACACCTATTAGTACAAAAACAGTTGACCCATATACTGGAATGTATAAAGATGTGATAAGTCGTCTAGAATACACTAAAAATGATGACCCTGTAAAAGAATATACGGTTTATTACTTAGAAATAAATAAAGGAAATAATATTACACCTGCACTTATTGACTCTACTTACGTAGAAACTAAAGTTTACAATACTAAAAATGAAGTTGTAAGTGCTCCTTTTAAAGGTAAGTTTTACTCTTTTCCAATGACAATTAATGAGTATACAGCTACTGCTGCTAAAGCTGCTGAACTTACTTCTGGTGAAAGACAATTGTTACAATTAATAAAAACTGCTACAGGGATTAAAAAGAACTCTGATGGTACTCTAGGATATGACAAAGGATCTGCTGGTAGAATAATAGCTTTTATCCCTTCAGGTCTTTATTTATTTAATAGTCCTATCGGTACAAAACTAAAAGGATACGAAGTAGCGATATCAGATATTACATTAATCAATGCACTAGAAAGAGATCATGACTTAGATGGTATTCCTTCTAAATTTGAAGTAGAACCTAGTAAAATAGGCACACCTCTTACAATTGAAGACTATTTTGGTTACTCAACTAGTGGTTTTGAAAAGACACCTAACTTCTTAAATATTGATGACGATAATGACGGAGTTCCGACTCGTATTGAATTACAATATAAAGATGATAAAGGAATAATTAGACATTATAAATACGATGCTCCAGAACTTAAAAAATGTAGTGACAAGCCTAATTATTTAGATAAAAATTGTCGCCCATATATGGTTGATGGAGAATGGGTATGGAATATCAAATCTTAAATAAAAGCATTTGATTTATAATACAAAGGGAGCAATAATATGCTCCCTTTTTTATTTCCCATTAATCGAATTCTATCTTTCATATAATTAGATAATAGACATATACTAAAAAAGGGCTACTTCTAAGAAGTAGCCCTTTCTCTATAATAGATATCTTGAATAATTATCTCTTAAATTTACGGTTGATAGCTTTTTGCGCTTTTTCAACAATTGCATTAGCATTTAGACTATATTTATCCATTAATTCATCTGGAGTACCTGATTCTCCAAAAGTATCATTAACAGCCACAAACTCTTGTGGTAATGGATTGTTTAATGACAATACACGTGCCACGCTTTCTCCAAGCCCACCTAAAAAGTTGTGCTCTTCAGCAGTAACCACACATCCTGTTTTTGCAACTGAACGTAAAATTGCTTCTTCATCCAATGGCTTAATAGTATGAATATCGATTACCTCAGCAGAAATTCCTTTTGCCTCTAATTCTTCAGCCGCCAATAATGCTTCCCACACTAAGTGTCCTGTAGCAATAATTGTTACATCAGTTCCTTCATTAAGTAACAACGCCTTTCCTATTTCGAATTTTTGATCCGCAGGAGTAAAGTTTGGAACTACTGGACGACCAAAACGCAAATATACTGGTCCATCATAATCAGCAATAGCAATTGTAGCAGCTTTTGTTTGATTATAGTCACAAGTATTAATTACTGTCATACCTGGTAGCATTTTCATCAACCCTATATCTTCTAGAATTTGGTGAGTAGCACCATCTTCTCCTAATGTTAATCCAGCATGAGAAGCACATATTTTTACATTCTTTTCTGAATAAGCAACTGATTGACGTATTTGGTCATATACACGACCTGTAGAAAAGTTTGCAAACGTCCCTGTAAAAGGAATCTTTCCTCCAATTGTCATACCAGCAGCAATACCAATCATATTTGCTTCTGCAATTCCTATTTGAAAAAAGCGTTCTGGATTCTCTTTAATAAACTCATCCATTTTTAATGAACCTATTAAATCCGCACACAATGCAACTACATTCTCATTTGTGCGACCTAATTCTGCTAGACCTGCTCCAAATCCTGAACGTGTATCTTTACTTCCTGTATTTGTATATTTTTTCATAATGATTCTAATAAATAAAGATTAATAATCTCCAAAAGAAGTTTCTGGATTTTGTTTCAAAGCTTCTTCTAGTTGCGCATCACTTGGAGCTTTACCATGCCATGCATGAGTCCCCATCATGAAGTCTACTCCATTCCCCATCTCTGTATGTAATAATACACATACTGGTTTTCCTTTTCCTGATTTAGCTTTTGCTTCTTCATAACCTTTAAGGATAGAATCGATATCATTACCTTTCTCTATCTCAATAACTTCCCAATCAAACGCAACAAACTTTGCTTTTACAGATCCCAAGTCCAAAACTTTATCAGTTGGTCCATCGATTTGTTTACCGTTTAAATCAACTGTAGCAATTAAGTTATCTACTTTTTTTGCAGAAGCATACATCATTGCCTCCCAGTTTTGTCCTTCTTGTAATTCACCATCACCTAACAAGACATAAACTAAGTGATTATCTTTATTTAATTTCTTAGCTTGTGCTGCTCCAATAGCTACAGATAAACCTTGCCCCAATGATCCTGATGCCATACGTATACCTGGCAAGTGATCATGAGTGGTAGGGTGTCCTTGTAATCTTGTATTTAATCTTCTAAAAGTTGCTAATTCACTCACTGGAAAATAACCGCTTCTAGCTAATACACTGTAAAATACAGGAGAGATATGTCCATTTGACAAAAAGAAGATATCCTCATCTTTTCCATCCATATTGAACTCCTCTTTTCTATCCATTAACTTTTGGTATAATGTTACTAAAAATTCAGCACATCCAAGAGATCCTCCAGGGTGTCCTGAACTTACAGCATGTACCATTCTAAGAATATCTCTTCTTACTTGAGTAGTTAACTCTGTTAGTTGTTGTGTGTTTGGTTTCATTATTCTAATAATAAAATTATTTGCTTCACAAATATAAGATTTATTTACCGCAAATACTTATTATTATTGTTCAAACTATACCACAAACAACTTGTTTTACTAACTTTATCGACTAACTTTATAAAGAATACAGTAAGTTTATTTATACCTAAACTCTCTTTAATTTTATGTCAATACCTATTTTAAAAACAGAGAATCTCGCAATCGGCTATTGTTCAAAAAATAAGTCTAAACAAGTAATTGTTCAATCTGACCTTAATATTAGTTTAAAGCAAGGAGCACTTACAGCACTTTTAGGGATTAATGGTATAGGGAAATCTACTTTATTACGCACTCTTAATGGTGTACAATTACCTATACATGGGCAAGTAACATTAAATAATCGAAATATTAATTCATATACGGAAAATGAGTTAGCACAACAAATAAGTATTGTATTGACTGAAAAAATACCTATATCTAACCTGACTGTTTACGAATTAATAAAAATAGGTAGAACTCCTTATTTATCATGGAACACAAATTTATCAGACGAAGATCATAATTGGATAAATAAAGCTATTTCGCTTACTAATTTGGAAAAATTAACGAATAAAAGCATCCATGAACTAAGTGATGGACAGTTACAACGAGTTTTGATAGCTCGTGCCATTGCACAAAATACTTCTATAATAATATTAGATGAACCCACAAATCACCTCGACCTTCATCATAAAGTTTCTCTTATCAAGCTACTAAAAAAACTAGCTAAAGAGGAAAACAAAGCAATTCTTTTTTCTGCTCATGATATTGATATTGCACTACAGTTAAGTGATGAGATTATAATACTTCAAGAAGGTTATAATGTTCAAGGAACTTCTGACGAACTAATTAATAAAGGTATTTTTAATCACTTCTTTCCAGATGACAATTTAACATTCAACCCATTACAAAAACGTTTTGAATTAAAAATAGACTGATACACAATTAGGACTGTGTAGTACTATTATGTCTTTTGTTCTTAGAAATATTTTCAATAGTCCACTCAACTTGCTTTTCGAACTTATCCTTTCTAAAAGGACAATCGTCTTTGCTACAAATTTTACAAGAAAAAGGCTTGCAGTCATCCATATGGACAAACAATTCTAAATCATCACCAAATTTCTCACAGATTTCTTTTTCTAAGAGCTCAACCTCTTTATGTCCTTCTACAATAGTAAAGTACCAGGGAATAGTCATGTGACAATCAAAGTGTAACACACTACCATATTTGATAATACGGAGATTGTGTAAGTCAATCCAATTAGCACGGCGATGTTTTTGGAGATAGGCAACTAATTCTTCCAATAGCTTTTCGTCTGTCTCATCCATTATACCTGAGATAGCACCCCTTACTATTTTATACCCTGTGACAATTATTATTCCAGCAAATAGCAAAGCTACTACGCTATCCAACCATTGATAACCTGTAAAATATAAAAGTATTAATCCTACAATAATCCCAATCGTAGAGTAAGTATCCGATTGTAAATGCTTTCCACTTGCAACTAATGCTAAGGACGAATTCTTTTCTCCTTTTTTAATTGCATACCAGCCTAAAATATAGTTCACTATAGCAGTGATAGCGACTAAGATAATACCATAGTCTAGTTTACCTATTGGTTCTGGGTCTATAAAATTTCGTGCTGCTTCAAAAATGATAACAAGACCTGCCACCATGATTAATGCTCCCTCAATAGTTGCCGAAATAAACTCTACTTTTCCATGTCCATAAGGATGGTTTCTATCTCTAGGTATTGAAGATAAATACAAGCTATATAAACCTATAAAACCGCTGACTACATTGATTACACTTTCTAAAGCATCTGTAAGAATTGCCACCGAATGTGTCATTGACCAAGCAACTACCTTGACTACAAACAATAGTACTCCTACTACAGCTACTATTTTTTGGAATTGATAGTTTTCTTTTGCTCTTGTATTCATTTGTCGCTTTACCTAAAATTATAATTTATCTACTTCAATCACTTCCCCTACCTTCATTCCTTCTAAAGAAATAGCTCCTATACGGACACGCACTAATCTTAAAGTAGGAAATCCTACATAGGCAGTCATCTTTCGTACTTGTCTAAATTTTCCTTCTGTCAATACTAATCTTACCCAACTCGTCGGTCCATGTCGTTCATCTCGTATTCTTCGCCCTTCACCAATCCAATCTGGTTTCTCTAAAAGTTTTTCTGCCACACAAGGTTTTGTCATATATTTCTCACCCTTCACACCTATTAGAACACCATTTCGCATTTCTTCAATTGCCGATTCAGTAATGTCGCCATCCACTTGCGCATAATATTCTTTCTCATAATGGGCACTGCGTACACTCTCACTAGTCATACCATCTGTGGTCAAAAACAATAATCCCTCCGAATTTTCATCCAATCTACCTATCGCCATAGTTCCTTCAGGAAAGTCATACAATTCTCCTAATTTCTTCTTGGTACGTTTTTTCTCATAGATAAATTGACTGATATATCCATGTGGTTTATATAATATAAAATGTCTATGCGATTGTTCCAAATTAACATTCATAAAGGGCTACTACAGTATTAGCAAGCAAAGGTATTGATTATCATCCCGATTATTATTAGGATTCTATTATAATTTATCCCTAAAATATCTCATTCTACATCTATATTATTTTTCAGGATACAAACTGGTATAAAACTTATTCATTGCTTCTATATATCGCTGCCCATGATAGTCCAATGACAGCGCTTGAAAGCCCTGAAGATGTAGTCCCTTATACAATACTATATCACTTTTTTCATTAAGAAACTTAGCTCTATAGCTATCTTCCGGAGATGTAAGTCCGTCTCTATCTCCTGCAAAAAACAATATAGGTAATGATAATCGACTTAGAGCATCTTCATAACTTGCTGCGCTATTTGGCAATTTATATTCTTCATTGAGATGTTCGCCTATAATTTCGACTATTCGCTTAGGACTGCCAACAAAGCCATCGGCTATCATATAATCAAACTTATCTTGCGAATATAATAGAGTAGCATTAATTGTACCCATTGATAGAGCCCATACTCCTACTGGTTGTTTAAAACGATCTCTAGTATAATCCACTACCGCTTTCAGATCAGTAGTAAACTCATCGTAATACAACATCTTCTTATCAATATCAAAATCTTGACTCTCACCAAAACCTCTGTAATCAAAAAGAACTACAGTATAACCATGCTTAACAACTTCTAATACTTGTCTAATCCAATACGACATATTACCATTATCACCATAAGCAAGTACTAAAACTCGCTTTTTATCGTCTTCTTTCTTTGGAAAACAAATCCATGATTTCAACGTATAATCATCAGTAGTCTTAATCTCTACAGATTCGACAATCATATTTGAATTCATAGGATGATCAACGTACTCTTTTACTGGATCAAGCGCCCACATAGACATCGTAAAAAATATAAAAAAAATAATACAGCAATTTCTCATATTTAGAAGTAATAATTTTACACTCAAATATACAATTTTAAGACATCTGTTGTATTAGTTAAAATCACTAATAACACAATATATCGCCACCTAAAAATATTATTCCTCAATAAAAAAGGATTAAAATTTCACTATCTTAATTTTTTATTTGCTTTTCTTATACTTTTTATATATCTTACTATCAACTAACAACATCTATATAAAATATGAAAGCATTATTATTAATCTCAGCTATATGTATCAGCGCTACAATAGGATATTTATTAGGATTGCTTTTACTATCCTTACAAATTCCACAGATATCGCAATTAGCACCTGTAATTATTTCGCTAGCCAGTATTTCTTTTACTTTATCAAAAAAAGAATTCATCTATAGCATACTTATAAAGAAATAACTCATTGCTTATATCTTCTAAACTTTGTGATGTATAGAATGCCATAATTAATAACACTAAATAATATTCTCTCTCCTATCACTTTACTGTATTTAAACTTACTAATTACTATTTGTTTTTATACTTCATTAAAAAAAACAATAGTTAATCAAGTTGATGTTATTACAACTTTAGAATAATAAACTAATAGAAATAATGTATCTCTTGATTTGTTTAACAGTTCTCGAATACTCCCGCAAGATTGCTTTAACAAAATACCCTTTATTCAAGGCATTGCTAACTATCTATTGAAAAGCTTGAAACTAATTCCAAATTTTATTGATAGTACAAACCAAACATAATACTGGAATTAAACTAACTAAAAACTTCTGTTTAACTATAGCTACAATGCAATTATTGATAAAGGTCGTCTTGACTTTTGTAAAATAAAGAATGATGATAGAAGTTTCCTCAAACTAATAATTAAAGATGACTTCATCTTGTTATATCTCATCTAATTCATTACAGCCGTTTACTTTTTAAAAGGTCTTTTTGAATTGAAATGCCAAAAAAGTTTTGTGGAATCAAGTATCCCATATGTGCCTTTATTACTATAGAGGATATGATTTTTTCAACAGCGCTTCAACAGTTCTTCAAGATCCCTTCAACAAATAGGCTTGTATATGGAGCAATCATGGGGAAGTGTTGAAGAAGTGTTGAAGGATTTCGCTCTAATGCTTATGAATACTAGCTTTGGCAAGCATTCAAAATTTAACCCAATAAATTGTTTTTTAGCTAAGACACTGTATTTTAATTAGATATATTTTTTAGGGTTAAAAAAAAGTGAGGTAGTTTTTATTTTGCTCAGATAGTTAAAGTGTTTGCTGAGAACCTTATATCATCTAGACATGTAAAGGATATACTTGATATGGAAATCTATTTTGAAGGCATAATTAATCAATCAACTAATGCTGATGCACATTTTGATTCACAAAAGTTTAGAAAAATATGTATTTAGAGATAAAGAAATCTCAGAAAACTAAAAAGTCAAGATAACTTCATAATCTCGTTCTCACTATTTTTTGTTACACAATAAATTTATTTACCATCAAAAGATAAGAACACAATAAAAGATAAGAGATTAACGCAATAAATTGTTATTTTTGTTACTTACAAAATTTAATACATTATGCAACATATCATTGATCGTTTCATCAGTTATGTAACTGTTGACACTGAATCTGATCCTTCATCAAACTCATGTCCGAGTACTGAAAAACAATGGGATTTAGCAAATAAGTTAGTTGAAGAATTAAAACAAATCGGTTTAGAAGATGTAACTATAGATGAGAATGCTTATATCATGGCTACTCTACCTAGTAATGTAGAACACGAAGTCCCTACTATTGGTTTCGTTGCTCACTTTGACACTTCACCAGACTTTTCAGGGGCTAATGTAAAACCACAAATAGTTAAAAATTACGACGGTGGCGATATTGTTTTAAATAAAGAACAAAACATTATATTGTCTCCATCTTACTTTAAAGATTTATTACAATATAAAGGTCAAACGCTTATCACTACTGATGGTACTACACTTTTAGGAGCAGATGACAAAGCTGGAATCACAGAAATTGTTTCAGCAATGGAATACCTAATTCAACACCCAGAAATCAAACATGGTAAAATTCGTATTGGATTTACACCTGATGAGGAAATTGGTAGAGGAGCACATTTATTTGATGTTAAAAAATTCGGTGCTGAGTGGGCTTACACAATGGACGGAAGTCAAATCGGAGAATTAGAGTTTGAAAACTTTAATGCTGGTTATGCTAAATTAACTTTCTCTGGAAAAAGTGTACACCCTGGTTATGCAAAAGGAAAAATGATTAACTCTATTCTTTTAGCTAATAAATTCATCTCTAAATTACCGAAACACGAGGTACCAGAAAGAACAACTGGATATGAAGGTTTCTTCCATGTAAACCACATGACTGGTAGTATTGAAGAATCAGTTATCGAACTAATTATTCGTGATCACGATCTTAAAAAATACGAGAAACGCAAAAAACAAATTGCTAAACTAGCGAAGAAGTTCAATAAAAAATATAACAAAAAATTTAGTGGACCGATAGTAGAATGCGAAATTGGAGATCAATACTTCAACATGCGTGAAAAAGTTGAACCAGTAATGCACATTGTAGATATTGCTGAAGAGGCAATGAAAGACTTGGGTATTACACCACTTATCAAAGCTATTCGCGGTGGAACTGATGGAGCACAACTTTCTTATATGGGATTACCATGTCCTAATATCTTTGCAGGTGGACATAACTTCCATGGTAAATATGAATATGTTCCAGTAGAGAGCATTGTAAAAGCAACTGAAGTAATTGTAAAAATTGCTGAACTAACTGCAAATAAATACAAATAATCTAAAATAGCGTATTTGTAATTTACATACTATAAGGGACTCTATTAAAAATAGAGTCCCTTATTTATTTCTATTATTTTCTATTTCTATTTTTTCTTTTGTTGCTGTCTAATAGGTAAAGAATCGTATGTTCTCAAGACATAGTATACAGCAGGTGTCAAAAAAGGCAAAATAACCATCATTATTAACCAAATGAAATATTCTGTTCCATAAATACTTTTATTCATAAATAGCGAAATGAAAGCAGATATCCAATAAATAAATATTCCAAAAACTAGAAATATACCACCAAAACTTCCAAACAATACTCCCATAATTACACAATTTAGTTTCAAATCCTCATCCAACTTTACCACACTGGTAATCAAACACATATTACATCCACAAACATTAAACCAAAAAATATTTTATACGATTATCTACTTCTTTTTTTTATACATTTTTTTTATTTATTAAACATATTTTAATAATCATATATAAAATAATTAGAATTTTATTAGGTGTATTTTAATATAGTATTTAATTTTGCTATTTATACTAAATAAAAATAATGAGATCATATTGGAAAACTACTATCGTAATCTTATGTGCACTTTTACACTACACAACTTTTGCACAAGAGATGAACTCCACTTTACAAGGAATTGTATTAGATGAAACTTTACAACCTGTTATTGGAGCTACCGTAATGATTGACCAAACAACTATTGGTACAGCAACTGATCAAAATGGTAAATTTACATTACAATCAAAACCTGGTACAGCAACTTTAATTACCAGTTATGTTGGATATCAAGACAACAAACAAACCGTTACTTTTAAAAAAAATAATACTGATGTTCGCATAGTCCTAAAACCAGATTTGGCAATGCTAAACGACGTAGTTATTACAACCAAGTCAAAAGTTGAAACTTTAAAAGATGAAGCTTTTACTGTAAATGCAGTAGACATTAAATCTGTTGTGAATAGAACAATGGATTTAAATCAAATTTTAAATAAAACAACAGGAATTAAAATTCGCCAACAAGGAGGTGTGGGCTCTGATTATAACTTTTCTATCAATGGTATGTCAGGTAAAGCAGTAAAGTTCTTCATTGATGGTGTACCTTTAGAAATGTTAGGTAAAGGTGTAGATTTGAGTAGCCTACCTATTAACATGGCTGAACGAGTGGAAATCTACAAAGGAGTGGTTCCAGTCAATTTAAGTACAGATGCTATGGGTGGTGCTGTAAATGTTATTTCTAATAAAGCAAACAAAGACTATCTAGATGCTAGCTATACTATTGGCTCGTTTAATACCCATTTAGTTAACTTAAATGGACAATTAAAAGATGAAAAAACGGGGATAGTAATGCGTGTAAATACGTTCTTAAACAAATCTGATAATGACTACAAAATGAGAGACATGAAGATTTGGAACAAAGAAAAAAATGAATACGAATTAAGAGATGTCAAACGCTTTAATGATCAATATCAATCAGTATTTATAATGGCTGAATTTGGGATTGAAAACAAAAGTTGGGCTGACCAATTATTCATTGGAACTTCCTACTCAATTTTTGATAAACATATACAAACTGGGTCTAATCAAGATGTAGTATATGGAAAACTAAAACAAGATGGGGATGCTAATAACTACTTTTTAAAATATAAAATATCAAATTTATTAGGAGACCGATTAGATATTAACCTGTACAGTGGTTTTTCTAGAAGTTTAGAAAAAGCAACAGATACTGTCTTGAGAAAATATAGTTGGGATGGGTCATATGTTCCTTCTGCCTCAAGCGAAATGGGAAATTTTCAAGTAAATAAACAAAATCAAGATCGTTTATATAACCAAATAACTGCCACTTATAGAATTGCAGAGAATCATAAATTAACTGCAAACTATACTATTGACTATTTAAAGAATACGTCTTATAATGCGTTAGTAGAAAAAAAATCAGATGTGACACCTTCAAAGATGACAAAGCAAATACTCTCTTTTGCTTATCAACAAGACCTCTTTAATAGACGTTGGTCCAATATTATCTTTGCTAAATACTATAAGGTAAATTTAGAAAAATTAGTCTTTGACAGTACTATTAGAAAAGACGTTATAGCTAAAGAACCTTTTGACAATTGGGGCTATGGAATAGCATCTACATTCAAAATCACAGATAATATTGGTATTAAAGCATCTTATGAACATTCATATCGATTAGTGGAGCCTAACGAAATATTTGGAGATGGAGTATCCGTTAGTACAAATATGGATTTAAAACCAGAAACAAGTAATAATTATAATTTTGGAGTTTATTATACGCAACGTTTTACTGATCACTTAGTAAGATTTGAAGCAGGCGGATATATTAGAGATACAAAGGATTTCATTTTTACGGTACCTAATTTATATAATAGTACATTCAAGTATGAAAACCTTTCAAATATCTTTACAAAAGGTTTAGAAGGTGAAGTAAATTATAAGTATAAAAACTTATTACAAATAATGATGAATATTACTTATAACTATGCTTATGATAATACAAAATATACCAATAATTCTAAGGACGTAGAATCTGCTACATATAAAAAAGAGGTTCCTAATCAACCATGGTTATTTGGTAATATTGATGTTAGCATTGGTCAAGATAATATATTTAAAGAAAATAGTCGCTTAGAGTTTCACTATGGGCTTCAAATGACTGAATGGTATTATAAAAACTGGCAGTCTTACGGGAATAAAAGAAATATACCAACAATTCCTAGACAAACAATACATAATATAGGGGTAAGTTATTCTCTATCTAATGGTAAATACAATTTTGCATTAGATTGTACTAATGTAGGAAATGCATTAGCATATGATAACTTTAAACTACAAAAACAAGGTCGCGCTTTTTACTTCAAATTTAGATACGCATTAAAATAGAACCATCATGAAAAATAAAATATATAGTAGCCTATTGATTATTATAACAATATTAGCTTTAAATAGCTGTAGTAAAGAACCTAGTGAGTCAGGTGGTTTTAAAGGTGAGGAAAACTATAAATATTTTCTACTATCTGCATTAGGTAGTTGGCCAAATACTGTACATTACTTGACAGCAACAAATGATGTTACTCAAGGAGAAATGAATCTTAAAAGAGAGGGTGACGAAATAAATTCAAAGGGTACTTATGCTTATATAGTAAAAAATGGATTTATCTATAATTATAAAACAGATCAAGGGGTACTTAAAAAGTTTAAATATACTAATGACAAGTTGATAACAGTTAAGGAAGTTCCTTATTCGTTCATATCTGATATTTCTAGTTTTGTATGGATTGATAATAATACCTTATTAATTCTAGGAACTACCGGTGATGGGCATTCAGTTCGCTATAGTATAATTAATAGTGATGATTTACATATTATAAAAGAAGGATCAATTCAAGGTCTACTACCTTTTCCTGACAGCTATAATCACTATACTTTAGGTGCTTCTACTTATATGGATGGTATACTTTACCTACAATATGGTTTTAGAGATGAAAAGTGGATGTCTCCTGACTACTATAATTTTGCTACAATTAAATATGACAATTTTGAAGTTTTAGACACTAGAATTGATGAGCGAGCGTCTGGAATTTCAAATTCCTCACCATATTTCCATACAACTTTTTCTACTGAAAAGAATACTTTCTATTATGCTACTTTCCCAAGATTGTCTAAAGATACTAGAGATTCATACTTATTTAGGCTACATAAAGGAGCCAAAACATATGATCAAGATTATGTAATTAATCTATCACAATTGTTTGGTGGCAAAAAAGTTGAGACACTACTACAATATATAGGAGACAATAAAATGATGGCATTATATAGAGATCCAAGTTTAGGGAACAGTTATAATGCTCGTTACGTTATTATCGATTTAGAGACTAAACAAATAGTCAGAGAATTAACTGAATTGCCAAATGACGAACCTTACGAATGGGGAGCATTTGTAGAGAACAACAAATTGTTTATTGCTATTAATGCGAAAGAAGGTAATAATCATGTTTGGATATATGATCCAAAAACAGATAGTATAACAAAAGGAATGAAAATACCAGATCACATTTCAGGTTATGCTAGATTCGGTAAATTCTATGATTAATAACTTTTAAAATACAATAAGGGAGTAGATTTAACATCTACTCCCTTTTTTATTACTAATACAAAAGACTAATTCTCTAGTCAGTATCTTATTTATTGTTATTTAATAAATGCTTTTTTAAATCATTCTCAGCTTCTTTTAGTTCAATTTCTACAGCTTTACGTTTTTCACGTCCTTCTCCTTGAATACGAACTAGCTCATCAATAGTATTTAAAATATCAGTATTAACTTTTTTAATTGTTTCAATATCAACAATTCCTCTTTCTGTTTCTTGAGCAATCTTAATAGTAGAATCCTTAAGCATTTCGCTATTTCTAGTCAACAACTGATTAGTGGCATCATTTACAGCTTGCTGCGCTCCTAAAGCTTGTTGTGATCTCGCTATACCAAGTGTCAGAACCATTTGATTCTTCCATAATGGCAAAGTATTAACAATACTTGATTGTAGCTTCTCCATTAGCATTAAACTATTATTCTGCACCATTCTTATTTGAGGAGATGATTGTAATACTACCATTCTGGTAAGTTTTAAATCATGTAGTTTTCGTTCAAAACGAACAACTTGTTGCTCTAAATCTTTAAAAGCTTGTACTTTTATTGGATCATTTTCTTTCTCAGCCTCAGCTTTAGCCTTTGGTAATACCTCCGAGTGTAACTCTTGTAACTTTTGATCTCCAGCAGCTATATATAAGCTTATTTCTTTAAAGTACTTTTTATTCTCTTCGAATAGTTTATCAAACATAGCTACATCTTTCATCATTGTTTTATAATGACGTTCTAACTGTAACTCTATAGCATTAATATTCCCTTCTACTTTTGTATATTGATGTTGTAAACGAGTTATTTTTTTCTTTATTGAATCAAAGAAAGGCAAAATACTCTTTTTACTAGCAATACCTTCAAATGACTTCACATCACTTCTTAAAGTCATTAATATTTCCGAAGTTTCGCCCAAATCCTTTGTCTGTACTTGTCTTAAAACTTCTGTAGCAAATGCACTAGCTTGCAATTGACTTCCTGCTCCATATTGCACTATTGAAGTAGTATTCTCTAAATTAATACTATTCTTATGTGCCTCAATCTGTTTTAGTTCTTGCTCAGTAAAATCTACAGAAACTTCTGGAGTTAATTCCCTTTCACTTCTTAATTGTTGGATATCTTTTTCCATATATTTTATTTTTTATTACAATAATCCTCTATTTTCTAAATCCTGAATATAAACTTCGGTTTCTGCATCCACTTCTAAATTCTGAAACTTCATTTGATTCATCAATTCCTTTTCAAAAGCCTTAGTAGCATTGGAAATAGTCTTTCTTAACTTATCTTCTGCTTTATGTATAATCTCATTATCAATTCGAGATAACTCTACTTGGTAATATTGGTTAAGTATATTTTCTATAGAATATGCATGACGTTCCAAAAACAAATTACTAATGTATTGATTGTCTTTTGTTATTGATTTTGTCAATTGTATCATCGTTGCAATATTTCCTTTTACCTCCGCATTTATTATTTTGGACTGCCAACGTTCCATTTCTACAATAAAATCACTGACAGATAATATTTCAGAAATTCCTTTGCGACGTATAAAATCTACGTAATCATATTCAACTGCCCATTTAAGATTAATAATCCCCCGTAAATGAAGACGTCTCAAAAAATTCTGTAAATGCATAGCAATAATTACAGCGCCTCCCATAAAAGTAAAAAAAGCATATAGTCTTACCCAATTAGTATCTCCAAAACTAAAATAAGAAAGATAAACTCCTATATATAAAATCATCCACAGAAAACTTCCATAAAGCAAACTTCTTATTTTACCCAAAATCCCCATATACAGCATTGCAAATGGCGGAAAAACAAATGGAAAAAATATCCCTAGCAGTACAAGCCAACTATTGTTGAATTCCCATTTCTTATCTTTATTAGTAAACCATCCTATCATAATAACCCTCTCCCTTTTAAAATTGACATATAAACTTCAGCTTCAGCATCTACTTGTAAAACTTCAGAATCTATCATTTGCGATAATTCATTTTCAAAAGCAATACGTGCTTTTTCAATAATAACTTTAATTTTATTTTTTGATTCTTCAACTTGCAAATTATTAATATAAGAAGTATCTAATTCCACATATTGCTTTAAAGCGTTTTCAATAGTACTACCATGACGTTCAAAAAACAAATCACTCCTGTGCTCATCTTTAGAAACTATAATATTAACTAATCGCTGTAATTCATTAATGTTAGAAAGTAGCTTTGCATTGTGAATATGCTTTTTATAAAATTCTAAACTATGAATAAAAACATCTTTTCGCGAAGAAGTATTTTCTAAAGCATTAAGTTGCTTCATTACTTCGAAATAACTGTATTCCTTATTTTTCTCTAGTTTAATGTAATTTTTTAAATCCAAACGTTGTAAGTATTCTCCTAAATCTAAAGACATATATACTACGTAGATATAAAAGCTTATAAAGTTTAAAGCTAACACAGAAATAAAAGATTGCCCTGCCAAATATGCAAACAAGCTTATAATTAAAAATAATAAATAAACTAAAGCTATTAAAAGTGTAGCTCTAGTCCACCTGCCTATCTTTACTATTGCACCAAAAATAGAAACAGCAATAGGTGTTAATAGACCTAGTGTTAAAAAACTTACTGCGCCGACAACACCTAGTAATATTACAGCATTTTTAAACTCCCAACCCTTACTTCGATTAGTAAACCAACCCATCTATTAAATCAATTATATATAAGTAATAAAGATATTAAATTTCAAACGAGATTACATCAAAAACATTGCAATTAGAATTAAAATATCTAATTGCAATGCATAAAAAAAGCCTCGACAAAATGTCGAGGCTTAAGAAATATTATTAAAGATTAGGAATTATTTTCCTTTCTCCATTCTTTCTTTTAATTCTGCTAGAGCGTCAATATCTCCAAGAGTTGTTTTTTCGTTTGAAGAAGCATTATTAGCTTCTGCAGTTTTAACATTTTTCTCTTCTTCTTCACGGAAGATAGCAGTATGAGAAGCAACTACTCTTTTGAATTCTTTATTGAACTCAATAATTTTGAATTCAGCGCTTTCTCCTTTTTTCAATTTTTTACCGTCTTCTTTCTCTAAGTGACGAGTTGGGATGAATGCAATAACATCATCTTCGAATACTACAGTAGCACCTTTGTCAACTAATTCAGAGATTTCTCCATTATGAACAGTTCCTACAGCGTAAGCAGCTTCGTATTTATCCCATGGATTAGCAGTAGTTTGTTTGTGTCCTAAAGATAATTTACGTCCTTCAACGTCTAACTCTAAAACAACTACGTCTAATTTATCACCTACATTAACAAACTCAGATGGGTGTTTAATTTTCTTAGTCCAAGATAAATCAGAGATATAAATTAATCCATCAATTCCTTCTTCTAATTCAACGAATACACCAAAGTTTGTAAAGTTACGAACGATACCAACATGTTTAGATCCAACAGGATATTTAGATGTAATATCAGTCCAAGGATCTTGAGTTAATTGTTTAATACCTAAAGACATTTTTCTTTCTTCTCTATCAAGAGTTAAGATAACTGCCTCTACTTCGTCACCTACTTTTACGAAATCTTGAGCTGATCTTAAGTGAGTAGACCAAGACATTTCAGAAACGTGGATTAAACCTTCAACACCTTCAGCAACTTCGATGAAAGCACCGTAGTCAGCTAAAACAACTACTTTACCTTTAACTTTATCACCAACGTTTAAGTTAGCATCTAAAGCATCCCATGGGTGAGCATAAAGTTGTTTTAAACCTAATTGAATTCTTGTTTTCTCATCATCAAAGTCTAAGATAACAACGTTTAATTTTTGGTCTAACTCTAATACTTCACTTGGGTGGTTAATTCTTGACCAAGATAAGTCAGTAATGTGAATTAATCCGTCAACACCTCCTAAGTCAATGAATACACCGTAAGAAGTAATGTTTTTAACAACACCTTCTAACACTTGACCTTTTTGTAATTGACCGATAATTTCTTTTTTCTGTACTTCGATATCAGCTTCGATAAGAGCTTTGTGAGATACAACAACGTTTTTGAATTCGTGGTTAATTTTAACTACTTTGAATTCCATTGTTTTGTTCACGTATTGATCGTAATCACGGATTGGTTTAACGTCAATTTGAGAACCTGGTAAGAATGCTTCGATTCCGAATACGTCAACGATCATACCACCTTTAGTTCTACATTTAACGAATCCATTAACGATTTCTCCAGACTCGTGTGCAGCAATAACTCTATCCCAAGCTTTGATTGTACGAGCTTTTCTGTGAGATAAAACAAGTTGTCCGTATTTATCTTCTCTAACGTCGATTAATACTTCAACTTTATCTCCAACTTTTAAGTTTGGATTGTAACGGAATTCGTTTAATGAAATAACACCTTCAGACTTAGCGTTGATATCTACAATCGCATCTCTGTCAGTAATTCTAACAACAACTCCTTCTACTACTTCTTCATCATCTGTAGAGATAAACGTTTTGTCTACTAAACTTTCGAATTCTTTTAATTGGCTATCTTCAACAGCATCAATACCGTTTTCGTAGTTATCCCAGTTAAAATCATTTAAAAATTCTTCTTGTGTTTTTGTGTTTTCAGACATATCTGATAAAATTTGTATTCTGTTCTAATTGTAAGTCTCTTATTACCAATCACAAATAAACAGAAGAGGTTTTACTTATAATATAATTACCTTTTAGGAGACCTTGTTGATCTAAAAGTTGCGCAAAAGTAATCATTATATATTCACCTACAAAACTTTTTACCATCTATTTTATTTATAAAACACTCAAAACAAACCCATTAAAAAACGCCTACAAATAAATTCATAGGCGCTTTAAAAAAGTAATATTATTGAAAAAATAATTAATTCTATTTATGACACTTTAAGTTCTTCCTTATCTCTTTTAGCAATACTGTTCTTTTTCTTGAAAACTCTAAAGACCTTACTACCCTTATATAGATCCCAATTCATCAAGGCTACACTAACTAATACAACTGCTAAACCTCCAATTTGAAGACTAGTAATAATATCATCAGTGAAAAAATAACTTAAAGCTACTGCAACAACAGGATTAACATAAGCGTAAGTACTAACTTCAGTCACTGGTCTATTTTGAATTAACCATATATAAGAACCGAATGCTAAAATTGAACCGAAAGTAATTAAGTATGCCAATGAAAACCACCCTCCAAATGATATATCAGCTGGATCAAAAGCAGCAAATTCACCATTTAAACTTGCTACAAGTGCAAATAATACACCAGCAGTAATCATCTGCCATGATGTTTTAACCATTACATGTAAATCCTCACCTGCATCTTCATTCTTGTCTTTTGAATACTTAGAATACAGAGAACCAATAGTCCAAGCTATAGATCCTAAAATCAATAGCACCATACAGAAAATATTAAGCATCTTCTGAGATTCATCACTTGCTATATTAATTTGCTCAGCAAAAAGCATTATTACACCAATGAACCCCATAACGAGCCCTAATACAATTGGAATACTTCTAAAGTTATTCTTCCATTGTGGTTTATCTAAGATAATGAACCAAAGCGCCGCCGCTGCAGCCATAATCGCAGCAATACCACTTGAGACATGCTGTTCAGCCCATATTAATGCCCCCATATCAATAAATAATAAAAGGAAACCTGTAATACAAGCCTGCTTAACAACTTTCTTATTAAATAACTTATAACCTCTAATCTTACAATAAGTTAAAAGTAATGTACTTGCAATAAAAAAACGTAATGACCCTAAAACAAAAGGTGTAAAATCACTTAATGCTTTATGAATAAAAAAGAAAGTAGATCCCCATACAAAATAAACTACTAAATAAGCAAATATAACTGCTCCCTTACTAGTACCATTTGATTTTACTGCTCCCATAACTAATCGAATTTATCTGGTATTATTAACTTATTATCTTCTTTAACTGTTTGCAAAACTATTATAGTTCTTGTTGATATAATTCCTTGAATCTTAGATAGTGAATTACGCATTAAATGTACCAATGCTAATGAATCAGTAGTTCTAACTTTAATCATATAACCATCATCACCAGCTATATCGTGTACCTCAAGTACTTCAGGTATTTCTGCCAATAACTTACCAGTCTCCTCATCACCAATAATCTCATCAACTTTAATAAATATAAATGAAAGCATTTTCTGATTTAAAGCTTTAGGATTTATGCTAGCATGATACGCTAATATAACTTCCTTTTGTTCTAACTTTTTTACACGTTCTAATACTGCAGATGGTGCCATTCCTAACTCTCTAGCGAGTTCAGAATTATTAATTCTTGCATTATCTTGCATCATGCGTATAATTGTCAAATCGACTTCATCTAATTTATATTCCATACTATCATCCGTTTTGCGGGTGCAAAGGTAAATAAAAAGAATTAAATTCGGAAATATTTCTATTAAAAAGAATAATATACAGTCATCTTAATCCAATACAAAATAATATGCGTATTTACGGAACAAACAACTAAACTAGAAATCTAAGTATAAACATTTCATACGTAGCAATATATTCAAATGAAATAAATAGTAAAAAAGATAAGATTTAAGTAGTAAAATAATGAAAGAAAATCAGTGATAAGAGCAAAAAAATTAACAAATACC
>NZ_BAEX01000060.1 GCF_000246945.1 Myroides injenensis M09-0166 | reverse complement strand
ATTTAATGACAGTTCTGTAGGATTAGTGAAATTGAATTTTTCATTATTTTGAAAAGAAGATAAAAAATACTTCAATAAATATTTTTTGGTATCTTCCTCAATTATGTTTACTTCTCCCGATGAAATCTTTATTCCTTCATCTCTTAATTTGTTTCCAACAAAGTGGGTAGCTATATTTTGTAATTTAACTGCTGTGAAGTCGATCATTATTCTATAATGTTGAATTGTTTAAGTTTTTCTAATTTTATTCTTTCGATTTCTTTCGAAAGTTCCCTTTTAAAAAGGTCAATGTTTGAAAGTTTTTTCACTTGAGATGACATATATAAATTGGGCTCAGATTTGAAAATTCCATCTTTTTCTGGCTTATTTTTAAGGGCATCTGAAAAGTTATATTTTACACTGTAAGAACCATTTTTTAAGTTGTAATGATCGTATTTATAAGTAATATAAATTTCCTCTAGTAAAAGAACCTTTTTAAACTCATCTTCCGAAATTTCATTAATCCCGGATAAATTTCTACCAGAGAAATAAGTTATGAGATCTTTATCTTTTTTATCTTTAAATGATTCAGGTATATCTTCAGCATCATCAAACTTAAATTTGATTGATTTAATTTCAGGTTCTTTAAATATTGCGGATGTAATATTAGTAAAGCTTAATAAGAAATTGACACGATCAATATTGTTTTCAAAACTCTTAAACATTATTTTAATAGTATCATCTTTTATAAAATCAGCTTGCTTAAATTCTGCTTCTACACTCTTCATTACTCTTTTAGCTATAACTTTATCTTCACGAGATACTGTATTTACCTTATTTACTACCAAAGTGTCATTTTCTTTTGTGCAAATAATTTCAATTCTTCCCCATAAAGTATTAACTGACACCTGACTAGTTGGATCTTTTCTTTCTGTACGCACATCAAGTATGTATTCATTTGGATTAGATGGGTTTGGTTTAAAAATCGGAGTATCTAGCAATTTCGTATTGAGGTTTTCTGTTACATTATCAAAATTTGGACGTATTCGTTTGAATACACTTTCCAAACTCTCATTTTGCTTTATTTGAAATATTTCATTCGTTGTGTTAACTGGCCTGTCTTTTACATCTATGAGAGTTTTGAAATCTTCCAATTCTTTTGGGCTAAATAGGAGAACTGACATTAAGCCTACTAGTTTTCCTCTATCAGCACTTTTTACAAAAATCCCCTTTTTTGCAAGGAATATTTTCATATCATTAGCTGTGATAGCATCGGTTTTTAGAAAAGGCTTGATAATATCCCCGTATGGAAGTATGTTTATAAAGGCCTCATTTAAGTGCTTTGATTTTAGTTGATTTTGAGTTTGTAACTCGTCAAATGTTTCATTTTTTGCCAAAGCATTAGATGTAGATAACACTCCATCTAATGCTTCTGTATCTATTCTGTCATATTTTTTTACTTGAATTTTCTCTTCCAGAATTTCATCATCAAACGAGCGTATAACTTCAGATACTATATTTTTGCTGACACTTTCATTATAATCTGGAAAATATAAAATATATTCATTACCAAGTCCACTTGTCAGTCTAATTGTCAACCAAATGAGTTTCTTTAATGAATCTTCCGAAAAAGTATCAGAGCAGAAAATAAGAATACTAATTTTATTACTACTTTCTTTGATTATAGGAAGTATAGAGCTGTTTATGAATTGAGCAGGTAATTTTGTGCCTCTTTTACCTATCTGACCAGGACTTTGATTAGCTTCAGTTATGGGATACAAAAACTTTACTGTAAGCTCTTCTCGATAATTTTTAGCCGTTACAATTGAACTTATTAAAAATATAGCTTTATTATTATCGACAAGATAATAACACATTTCTTCATTAAGCCAATCCTTTCTATAGTTATCTTTCACATGGTGAACAAAGTCTTGATTTACCTCTGAATTTTCTGTTGTGAGCCAAAAAAGAATGTTATGATTTTCTGTTATGGAATTTCTTTTAACCGGTATTTTCTTCTTTAATTGCAAATCGTCAAAAATCTTTTCAGAACTATACAAGTAATTTTGAATTTCCTTTTTTGATGATGAAGGATAAGTTAGATCATGGATGGATGTTACTAAAATAGCATCATCTGTATCAGATTTCAGCTTACTTTCAAAATCTCCGAAAAAATCCACCTTATATTCATCATCTGCTTCTATTTTATCATTGTAAACATTTAAGGTAACGTCTTCATTAAAATTAAACCATCCTATCAATTCTAAAATTTTCTTCGCAATTCTAAAGTTGAAAGGTTTACTCTCATTAGGAGCAGGGCTTGCTAATACAGCAAATGGATTACTCTCAATTTGTTTTTCAATTGCAGAAATCCAATCTAAAAGCTGATTATTGAAATCTTCTCTGGTAACTTCTTTACCCGTAATTGAATTTGTACCAAAGTGCATAGTGAGAGTTTTCACCAGAATTTCTCTTACTTTAGAAGACATCTTTGGTTTCCCATGTTTTTCATAGTAAGCATCAATTTTTGTCGAAGCAATATCAATGAGATGATCAGTGTCTAAAGATTGTACTTTTGAAATTTTCACATTATCAATCGAATCACTTTTTAGAAGTTTTTCTTCTGGATGTCCAACTACAATCAGTTCATATTCTTCTATGTTTGGAGAATTAGTCGTCAAATCATTACTCCATTTTTTCGCATCATTTAACCGAATGATATTCTGTGAAGATTTTACTTGACACAATTTTACTGTATCATCGGAATATTTCCATCTAATATCTACTTTTTCGGATTCATCTAATGGTTCAAGGGTTACTGATGTCCATAGATTATCACTTTCAAGTGTATCTAACACACAGATTATTGTCTGTATTAAATAGCCCCTAATTCCTGCATTACCTCCCATATAGTTACCTTTTTAAATATTTACTCATTTATAAATTTATAATTTAACTTTTTATTAATAAATAACCATTCCAATATTTACTAAAAAATTAATGTGTTTTTTCAAAATGTTTTACAAACATAATTAACTTTTATATTGTTTAAATACTAAAATCCGTAAATAGTTCAACATATTGAGTTAACAATCCTATAAATTACTTAGAATATAGATTCATGCGAATTTTAATTTTGCACTATTATTAAAATATTATAATTTTTCAGAAAAAAGGCTCCAATCTGAAAACAGAAAGAAGCCTTAACAGAAATTCTTATATTATAGTGATAACTGATTTATATGTTCTGTCTTTAAAAGTTCAACGCCTTTAACTTTCAAAACCTGACTCCTAACCCCATTCATCTCATTAACTTCAATTAAGAGCATTTGTTTATCAGACAGAGTAAACTGATCTAACATAAAAACATTGTCTTGTTTACTATGACCATTGATAATTTTAGAATCTGTATAGCTTCTAATCGGCTTTAAACTTACTTCTTGAACTGTCGTCCGTTTTGCCGTTCTTTTATCTTTGATTTTAAAACTGACATAATCAACTGTGTAAGATAGATTGCTTTTGTTATTGACGGAGATGTGAAAGTAGAGTTTGCCATCTTGAGTGTAGATGCTTTTTAACCTTGCTTCTATTCCATAGTTTTTGCTTTTAATGTTTAGCTCTTTCTTGTTCTTTTTGATGATTGCTTTCATAAAAAGATCAGCCAGACTTGGACTAGTAGTGCCTAAATCTTTAAATAACGCTTCACCTTGCCCTTTACTTACTTGTTTTTCAAACTTGGTTAGGTCATAACTTAGTTGTTTTGGCTCTTTTTTATAAGTAGCATTGAAACTATAGTATTTACCATCGCTAGTAATTACTGTGAAATTTGTAGCTGTGATGTCTTCTTTGATCGTTTTTAGTCGAAGAACATTAGAAGTTGCCTCTACTTTATTGGCGATAATTTCACTACTGCCTAGGTCGACATATTCAATGCTACTTGGAAATAAAATATGAGTGGTTTTGTTTTGCGTAAGTTCAATTTCATAAGGTGCTACCTCAGCAGTTGATAGATTAATAGATTTCTTGTTCTCTTGAGCCGTCACTGTGTTTACTGTTAATAAGCACAGTAGCATATATTTAATGATTGTTTTCATAATGATTTGATTTACTTGGTGATTGATTGTTATTCTTTAGGAACAAGAAACAGTTCTTGTCCTTGTTTTAGGGTTACTCTCTGAGCTTTTACCTTCTTTGAGAAATAGCCTGATGCGCCTTGAATGACTCCTTTGGTTAAATCTCCTGCTATTTGATCTGAGGCGGATCTACTCATCGAAATACTTGTACCAGCAGTTTGTCCCATATTGGCTATAATTTCTTTTGAGGCGCTTATTTCTTGAAGATCTAATAACTCTAAGCCTTTTTGTCCATAGTTATCATAACCTATAAGCTCTGTTTCTATAATAGTCTCTTCTATCTTAATAGAATTTACAATAAGCTCTAACCTACCACTGTTTACCTTTACTTTGGCAATGAGTGTACTTTCACTAGGTAATAAAGCTCCATTTATTACAATGCTCTCTAAGAGTCTTAGTTTGATGTAACCTTCATTTATAATAACCTGATCTTCTTTGATACAGACTCTTATACTGTTTTTGTGGATTTGCGCTTTACGCTCTCCTTCAGCGGTATAGAAGGTTTGATTATTTTCAAGATTGATAGGTAAGAAATCCTGAAGACTCATTGGTTTTACAAGTGAAGAAACAATCTCTTTACTTGTTTTATCTATCACAGTTATAGACTGTTTCTTACTTGAGATTGTCTTAGCGCTTATAGCTTGACTTGAAAGTGGTAATTCAGTTTGGTTTTGTCCACCTGGCAAATACTTAGCTGCCATCTGAAAAGACTTTTCCATAAGCTCCAATTGATTATCCATGGTAAGAGCAGTTGGAGTATCTTTTTCTTCTAATCGCTTTTCTAACTCTTCGATCTGCTTTTTAAGTCGATCTGTTTCTGGATTTTCAGTACTATCGTAAAAGCTGCTGAGCACCTCTTGGCTTTGTTTATAGTTTTGATAAGACCTTTCGTAGGGCGTATAAGTTGACTCCTGATTATAATCTCGATGAGTATAAGTGTTTATTGACTCTTCTTGCGACTCATTCCAATAATCAGCTAAGGAGTGAATCTGATTTTCATTTTCTTCCTTTTTTTGTTCCCATAGCTCCTTTTCATAAGCTTTTACTTTATCTGTTGGCATAGCGCTAGTTGTTGCCTCAGGAACGGAATCATTGTGAGTAATTAGCTCTTTCTCTTCTGGTCTAAACAAAAGATACATAGCCCCTAGAAACACAATACCCATTAAAGCAAAAACAATATGCTTTTTGTGTTTTTCTATAAGGTTTTGAAATACCTTATTTTCTTTGGGTACCTTCTCTATTTGGTGAGTTTTATTTGATGATTGATCTTGATTCATAATGTTTGAGTTTAATAGTTGGGTATGATTCTATCTTTTGTCTATCAAGCAAATACTTTACAGGTTTGATATTACTTTGTCTATTTTGATTGCTTGTTATAGCATTTGAAGTAAAGCTTGTCTTTACAATAAAAAGGCAAACAAGGGTGTAAAGAGTAAAAGCCGTAAGTAATAAAGCGCGCTGTCTCAGCAACGATTGATTATTCCAATAGACCTGTAGCCTACTGGAATAGCTGTGTCTTAGAAGTTGTAGCTTATTCATAATCTTGTTTTTTTAGCGTTTAACAACTTCTAAGTCTTTGTTCTCTAAAACAGTAAACTTTTCGATAATAAACCCCTGAGGGTTATTATCAGAGCGAACTGCTGAAACAAGCTGACTACTTGTGACAAGATTTCTTTTAGTGAGATTACTTGATCGGATAATATACTGAGTCGCATAGGTTAGCGCCTTATAGGGATAGGCATTAAAGTCAATTTTAATGCTATCTACCTCAACTCGTTGCTGAATATTCCCTGAGATAACCCGGCTGTAATACCCCTTTTCAAGTAAGTCCTTGTAGTAGTCAAAGGCTGTTTTATCCGAAAGATTAAACGCTCGTTGCATATTACCCTCAATGGCCGCTTTTTCAGGTGAGAGGGTAAAAAACAGCTCGTGAAAACGTCTTATGTGTTCTCTGGCCTCTACTGGTCTATTTATACTTGCGTCTTGAGACAGGGCAAGCATAAGGGATTTACCCTTGTCCAGTACATAGATTTTCTCTCGTTGCTCTTTTGCAAAATCATAGCTTTTGTAGATGCTGAATCCTACGACTATAAGGCAAACTGCGGCAAATACAATGGCGTAGAGTCTTATCTGCTGAAAGCTATTTTCTATATTTCGAAGTGATTTAAATTCCATGGTTTTATTAGTTTTAATAATTTATTGTATCTATTTCTTCATGAGTTTACCTGCGATATTTCCAGCTGCAGCGCCTGCCCCTGCTGTTGCCATATTCCCTACTTTCATTACCGTTTGATTCATGTTGCGCATAAAGTTTCCAGCACCACCGGCTTGAATAACCCAACCTGTTACTGTTGGAATCGTAAAGTATCCCACAATGCCAATAATCATAAAGATCACATAAACGGTATTAGAGGTATCGGAAATAAAGCTTGGATCTGAAAGCATCTGCATATCTCTTTCGATAATGAGCGTTTGAATCTTAGCAAGCATCGCGCTAAATAAATCGGCTACTGGAAGCCAGAGATACACGCTTATGTACCTTGTGAGCCACTGGGTAATTGTAGATTCAAAACCACTCCATATTGAGATGGCAAAAGCAATAGGGCCTAGTATAGAAAGCACCACTAAAAAGAACGTGCGGATGGTATCGATAACAAGGGCTGAGGCTTGAAAGACCATTTCTAAAAAATCTCTAAAGGCGTCTCTAATTACTTTCTGAGTTTCATAAATTCCCTTTTCTATATACATCCCGCTCATGGTTGCTAAATCCGAAGGGGACCATCCTAGCTCATCGAGCTTTTTGTCAAACTCCTCTTTTGAAACTAAATAAGCCGTCTCTGGATTTCGAAGCATGGCTTCTCTTTCTAAAACATCTTTCTCCTGTTGCAAACTTGTTAGATCAATTACTTGATTCTCCAGTATCTGATGTGTCCCTTTAACCACAGGGCTAAGCACCGTGTTTAAAGTTCCAAGAACAAGGGTTGGGAAAAACATAATGCAGATACCCAAAGCAAATGGTCTGAGCATCGGATATACATCAATAGGCTCTGCGCTTGCTAGGGCTTGCCATACTTTCAGCCCAATGTAAAAAAGAGCCCCAAGCCCTGCTACACTTTTAGCTACTCCCGCCATTTCTGCCGAGAGTGGCATCATATCGTAATAGAGATTTTGCAGTACCTCGTGTAAATTACTTTCTCCCATAGCTACCAGTATTTTTGATTTGAGGTTCCATAGAGATCAAGTACTCGTTGAGTGTTGTTTTTCTTTTTAGCCCTTAGTATACTTATGCCTATATTTTTCCTAGTATAGTAACTAACAAGGTTATGATAGTCCTTCACCTCTTTATACACTCTATCTATTACATCCATGCGTTCTTTATCATTTAAAGACAAACTCGAAGCGCTTACAATTTGTTTAAGTTCTTTTAAAAGCTCTGTACTCTCATTTAAAAGAATGGCGTATCCATTGCCAATAGCGACAAGCTCTTGAGCCGAGAAATTTGGATCATTTAGCATTTTTCCAAAGTTCTTGACATAGAGCTCTGACACGTCTCCAACAAGAAGCACCGTTTGTTGTACTTTCCTTGCGTCTTTGATTAGATTATTGACCGCTTGCAGCTTATCATAATACTCTTTGCCCTGCTTATACACCTTTTCTACTTCTTTGAAGTTCTTAATTACATTATCCACCGTGGCAGAAGTTTGGATAATTTCATTGGCGCTATTTAGTATACCTGAAGCTAAATTGCCAGGATCACTCACCACCCATTGGGCGTGAATTTGTATGGGTAGAACTAGTAGCACAGCTACCATAACTACCTGAATTAGTTTTTTCATTTTGATTGTGTTTTAGTTGATTGTTTTGTTACTCTTTTTTTATCCTTTTAGAAGTTGGATTAGAGCACTATTTTGTCTTACTCTTTCTGTCTTTCTTGTACCAAGCGCTTTATCGCTAGCTCTACATTACCATCGAGTTCTTTAGCCAAGTTCATTACCTGTAGTTTTTCTGTTTCTTCTGTGGTATAGGCTAAATACTCACTGTAGCTAACTTCTGTGGCATACACGCCTGAATGAGTCCCACCAAGGCCAATCCATACTTCTTTGTACAGGCGGTTTGGATTGTTGTTGAGATTAATTGATAAAATCTGAGCTTTTTCTTTATCTGTGAGTCCAAGCATGGCTTGTATATCATCAAACTTGTTCATGTACTTGCGCTGGTCTAGCAGGATCTTACAATCAGAGTTATTGATAATACTCTCCTTTACAATCGGAGATTGAATAATATCATCTACCTCTTGGGTAACCACAATTGCCTCTCCAAAGAACTTTCTTACGGTTTTAAAAAGGTACTTTAGATAGTCTGCCATACCTTCTTTAGCGATTGCCTTCCATGCCTCTTCAATCAGTATTAGTTTACGCTGTCCTTTAAGACGTCGCATCTTATTTATAAACACTTCCATAATGATGATTGTCACTATAGGAAAAAGGATTTTGTGATGTAGGCTAAACACCCAGCGCCTTATCATATTTCTATGGTAGGTTTCCAAATGCTCGCCCCCGAACCGCACGTACACCTTCCAGCGTATACGGCTCTCCATTAAAGTATCAGTCTTTCTTTCCCATATCAGTCAGTTTATGGCATCTAGGACAAAGGGCAATAGTTTTCCTATGCCTTGCAATCATATGTTTCTCCCAAGGTTTTTTATTATCTAAACCTTTGAGTTTTCTTACATGATGCATATGTAAATTTCCATCCTTAGCTCCACACAATTCACACACATTAGCTTTAAGCCTATCAACTAGACTAGTTGTAGTGATGCTAAATGGTGATATGTTGTTATCTAACCATGACTGATGATTTGGGTTCTTGCGTTTAAAACCATCACTATAAAGGACTCTGATTTTATTTTCACCTTTCTTATTCTTAAAGTGTACAGTAAACGCATTGTTTTGCTTGTACTTACGAGCAATCTTTACAACAGTTGTTCGGTATTTACGTGCTAATGTTTTATACATACTATACTCCATAATGTACTTAAAGGCACTCATCATCGAAACATTATTAGCTATTGAATAGTAATTGTAGAAACCTCTGATTTCTGAGTTATATCTATCTAAAATTTCAAGGTCATCATTGTTTATAAACTGAACTCGAGCTCTGGGTTTCCATTGCTCTTTTCCATTGTGTGTTTTAATTTCCAATGCTCCATATTCGAGCAACTTCTTTTTCATCACATCTGTAGTTAGTTTTAAATACACCTTTTTATTAAAGGCTCTTCTTATGTGACCTACTTTATTTCTTTTAGTTAGATTAGATTTACGAACATAGATCTCATATCCGAGAAATTTAGCAGACTTTTCTGAGTGGGTAATCAGAGTCTTTTCTTCTGATAACTCAAGTTTCAATTTAGATTCAAGAAAACTCTTGATGTCTTCTTTGATTCTTTGAGCATCTTGTTTACTCCCAATTATTCCAATTATAAAATCATCTGCGTATCTCACATATTTCATTCTTCTGTAATCGCAATCCATTTCGTCTCCACATGAGATTAAGGACCTTCCCTTGTCAAAAGCTTTAATTTGTTTGATGATTATTTTTCTTTCATCTTTGTCAATTACTTTTTTTAGTTTTATCACAGCAAGCCTTTTTCCGTACTCATATTTAATACGAGCTTTATTTGTTTTGCGCTTCTCCCCTTTATCAAACTTTTGGATGTATTCCATTACATACTTATCCAATTTATCTAAATAGATATTAGCTAGAATTGGACTAATAATTCCTCCTTGTGGTGTTCCACTTCGAGTTTTATGGAACTTCCAATCTTCAATGTATCCCGCATTTAAAAACTTTCTTATGAGGCGAATAAATCGTTCATCAGAGATGCGCTCTCTTAAAATATCAATCATAACTTGATGATTGATATTGTCAAAGAATCCTTTTATATCTCCTTCTACAAACCATTTCGCTCCGTTGAATGTCTTTTGAATTTGCGCCAGAGCAGTATGACAACTTCGATTAGGTCTAAATCCATAGGAACAATTTTGAAATTGCCCTTCGTAAATAGCCTCTATAATCATCCTTATCACTTCCTGCACCAGTTTGTCATTAAAAGCTGGTATTCCTAGTGGACGTACTTTCCCATTTTTCTTTGGGATATAAATCCTTTTTGAAGGTTGGGGCTGATAACTCTCATCTTTCAATGATTGTATCAGTTTTTCAATTCGAACTAAGTTCATTCCATCAACAGTTTTTTCGTCAGAACCAGGTGTCATATTTCCCGGTTTTGCATAAATACGCTGATAGGCAACGTAGTACATTTGTTTGTTGAACAAAACACGATAAAGCCTTTCATACTTATAGGCTGATAGCTTGCTGTGTTTGGCAAGACTGTTTAATACTCCTTCTGAATTTCTCATAATGTCTCTCACATTTTTCGTTAATTGTATTAAAACTACTTTAACTGCTTCCCTTTGCCATGTACAGGTCGTTATCCTGCTCAGACTACTACGGAAGCTCCGTTACCACTCCAGATATTCAAGGGCAAACCCTATAGCCTTATAATCGGCGTTCTGTTATAGGTAATCCCCGTTTGTATACATAAGAACAATTAGACTATATAGTCTATGGCACGACAGAGTGTCGGATACGACTTTCATCCTTTACTACATATTGTAGTTGCGCTGTGATTAGTTCTTGCACCTTCTCCTCAAAGACTGGAAAAAGTGAATCACAGTACGACGAGTATAGTTATCTTAACGTCGCAGGTACACATAAAACCGCTTGGATTATCGTTCAATCAATACAGACTTTATCCTCATAACTGTCTTTTCATCTGTCCATTCAGTCGCAACTTGATAACTAGTTGACTTATGGTCTTCTCGGCATGCTACACTCCCTGTCTGGTTAATTTCCCTTTCAGATAAGCCGAGTGATGATAGGTTTCTCAAAGAACACTTACCTAGTCCTTGCCAAAGGACATTTCTTATGCAACCTTGACGGGCGCACCCTTGATCGCGTCAATTTCAAAGACAATAAAACGTTTGTTTAAAAGATCAAGTTCGCTTTCTGAGTTTAATAGATAATCATATTCACCGCCTTTGTAATAAGGTTCTAGTACATTTAAAAAGTTATAAAGATCAAAGTCTTTTTCTCTAACCTGTTTTTGTTCTAACTCAGCTTTGTAATCGGTTTTGATATACTCATAAAAAGTATTGAAGCTTGGTTTTATATTACTGTTTTGAAGTTTTTGGATATAACCGCTAACCGCGTTTGAAAGCGCTACTTCCTCAGCTCGTGAGGGCGGCTGGTCATCGCGCTTCCAAAGAGTCAAAATGAGCGTTTTAATACTCTCTCTTTTTTCAATATCAAATACCCCATCATCAGTATAAAATGGATTAAACGCAATTGGATTTTCCTCGGTGTATGTGAAGTATACTCCATCCTCCCCTTTTGTTTTGCCTTTAATAAGCTCACATAAACCTTGATAGGAATTTCCAGTATCTACAAGCAGCACATGCGCATTTTGCTCATAGTACTGCCTTACCATATGATTGGTAAAAAAGCTCTTACCACTTCCCGATGGTCCCAAAATAAACTTGTTGCGGTTGGTGATTATACCCTTTTTCATCGGCAAGTCCGAAATATCTAAATGAATTGGTTTACCAGTTAATCTATCTGCCATTTTAATTCCAAAGGGAGATAGTGAGTTTTGATAATTGGTCTCCCCTGTAAATAAGCATAAGGCAGGCTCTATGAAGGTATAAAAGCTCTCTTCACTTGGAAAATCACCGCTATTCCCTGGCATACCTGCCCAATAAAGTGTCGCAGCATCAACGGTATTGTGTCTAGGCACGCATTCCATTGAAGCTATTGCGCTCCCACAATCATTTTTAAGCTGTTTAAGCTCACTTGGATTATCTGACCAAGCTATTACATTAAAGTGAGCTTTAACAGAGGTAAGGCCTTTGCTATGCGCTTCATTTAGATATTCTTCAATCCACTGCTTGTTGATTTGATTCGCTCTGCTGTATCTAGCAAGTGAGTGCATATTCTTAGCTGATTTTTCAAATTGCTTTAGGTTAGAGTCGTTATCTTCTAAAAACAAGTACTGATTATAAATGTGATTACAATTTAAAAGGAGTCCAACAGGCGCAGCAAACGACAAAGCCATACTGCTTTTATCAGTTGAAAGCTTTTCATAGCGAGACAGATAAGATACCTCAGTAGGCAGGTCATCAGTACTTGATAAAGTGTGTAAAGAAATACGATTATCTCCTACTCTAACCTGATCGCTACTTATAGCAATATCCTGAAGGCTTCCTCTTTGAGTTGTGCTTAGCGTTAAGTACTGCTCTAAGAGTCCGCTTTTCTCTTCTGAGCCTATGATATCTTCTTCAGATAGTTTAATTAAGCTTATTAGGCCGCAATCATTAACAATCTTTTCAAGTTGAGTCGTCGCTTCTAAAAAGCTTTGAACGGTGTCTTTATCTCTGATCTCTTTAGGAATCAGCTCTCCTCTTGTAAGGGATGAAAAATTACTTTGGCTTTTGATACGCCCCTTGGTAGTCTTTGTTATAAACAAATAACAGCTGTGATTCAGATAGGGACGCTCGTTAAAATGCCTTTCAAAACTTCTGCTTAAATAGCTTTGTTCTACATCTTGAAAATTCGCCTCGTAGCTTTCTTTTAAAAACCAATCCTGTTTGTGAATCACAGTAAACTCAGGAAGGGTTTTAATAGCCTTATGCCACATACTGTGAATCATTTCATATTCTTTATCAGAGATGGTGAATATCTCAGGTAAGATTACCTTATAACAAACTGTGATATCTCCTTGCTTAGAAACAATACAGTTGTTTTCAACCGATAGAATCGGAAACATCCGCTCAAGGGTGTTTGTTTTAGCTGTATTTCTCATAGGTCTTTAATTTTAAGTTTCTGTTGAAATACCCTTTGACATCTTTTCTTGAGATGATGTACCTTGGAAAGTATTTTTTAGCCTGAAGCTTCATAATGCCATACTGACCGTATTTCTTATTTAATGAAAATACTTTGTAGATCAGATAACCTGATAATCCAAGACCAAAGCTCAAACAAATAAAATTGTTTACCCATGCCATATACAAAACCATTACAAGAATAAGATTACCCAAAAGTCCGCCTGCAAAATAAAACAGGTACTGCGCCTTGAGTCCTTTAAACTCAACACTGGCTCCAATTCCTTTATTGATACTAAACTTTTTCATAAGCGTAGTTTTAAAGGAAAAACGAGCGCAATATGGTAGCCGCTACAATTAAGAAAATACAAGCTCCAAACCAGCTTGCAGCTGTCTTGCTTGTATCGGGATCACCACTTGAGAATTTGTTATACACTTTTACTCCTCCAATAAGACCGACTACTGCCCCAATTGCGTAGATAAGTTTAGTGGCTGGATCAAAATAAGAAGTAACCATTTGGGTTGCTTCAGTGATACCGGCAGCTCCGTTTCCTTGAGCTAAGAGTGGTAAACTACTAAGGACTAGAAGTAGTAAAAAAAGCCTTTGTTTGATTGTTTTTGTTTTCATATGAATGACATTTAGAATGTTATAATCATGCCCTATGCACGATACTTGGGTAAATGTCTTTGGAAAACTGTTTGAGGGAGGAATTGTGGAAGTTAGTGGATGTGGATTACCTCATCTGTTATATTACTATTTATCATAACTTAGTAAAAAACTAATTTCAAACATGTATTTATCAAATATCAAACTGTGGAATTTTAGAAAATTTGGTACTGATGGAGAATTAGACCTTACTAATCCTAATCTCAATCTAAATTTCACTAAAGGCTTAAATGTTATTGTAGGAGAAAATGATTCAGGAAAAACTGCAATTATCGATGCAATCAAGCTTGTCCTAAAAACTCATAGTTATGAATATCTCCGAGTAGAAGACAAAGATTTTTTTCAAGATTCTAATAGATTCCGCATTCAATTAATTTTTAAAGGTCTAACTACTCAGGAAGCTAAGAATTTTACCGAATGGCTGGCATGGGAAGATTTAGAGGATAATATTGAACCTTACTTGCAACTAAACTATGATGTAAAAAAAAGTAATAATAGAATCTTACCTGCTGATATAAAAGCGGGAGTTGATGAAGAAGGATATTTATTAACTTCAGAGGCAAAAGAATATTTAAAAATCACCTATCTCAAACCTCTTAGAGATGCAGAGAATGAATTAATTGCTAAAAAAAATTCTAGACTATCTCAAATTCTTTTAGGGGATCCAGCTTTTAAAGGAAAAGAAAATGATCATGAACTTGTAACTATTTTTAATAGATTAAGTACTGATTTAGATAATTATTTTAAAGGAGAATTTGTAACACATCGGGATGACGAACAAGGTGCTCGACAGGAACATAAACCTCAAGAAGGAAAAGCAATAAAAAATAAAATAGATGGGTATATTCAAGATTTTTACAATGATACACATCAAACATTATTCAGCTCAACAACAAATAATATCAAAAACATTCTAGAAAAACTTTCTCTTTATTTGGAAAACCAAATAAACCCTGGACTTGGAACGTTAAATAGATTGTTTATGGCTGCTGAATTACTTCATTTAAATAAAAGTAATTGGACTGGTTTACGACTCGGATTAATAGAAGAATTGGAAGCTCATTTACATCCACAAGCACAAATGCAAATGATTGAAGCATTTCAAAAACAAAAAGACATTCAACTTATTCTTAGTACACATAGTCCAAATTTAGCTTCTAAATTATCTCTTGAGAATCTAATTGTTTGTAATAATGGAAATGCTTTCCCTATGGGAAAAGGTCTCACAAAACTTAATCCAGTTAATTATAAATTCTTAGAAAAGTTTTTAGATACAACTAAAGCTAATTTATTCTTTGCCAAAGGAGTAATATTTGTTGAAGGATGGGCAGAAGAAATTTTATTACCTAGTCTTGCTAAGTTAATAGGATACGATTTGACTAAACATGGAGTATCTGTAGTTAATGTTGGTAATATTGGTTTTGAACATTATTCCAAAATTTTTATACGCAACAATTCCCCATACATGACTGTGCCAATTTCAGTAATAACTGATTCTGATATTAGAGAATATATCAAAAATGGAGAAGATCTACAACTACGTGATCAAAATACAGTATCTAGAGAAACTACTGCTAAAATAGCAGAAATAAGTCGTAAAAATGAGCAATCAGTAGAATACTTTGTTGCCCCTACATGGACTTTAGAATATGCTCTATTTAAATCGACTTCGTTAAGTGTCTTATTTCAAAGTATTGTTAAAGCTATTCATACAGGAACAGATTGGGATAGAGATTTTCAAAAAGAATTAGCTCAAAAACTAATTAATCGAGGGCTGAGCAAAACAGAAATTGCCTATCAAATGGCTGATGCAATCGATCAGGATTTGCTATTAGAAGAAGATCAACGAATTATCCGCATAGATTTAAACAATGTCAATGATACTATTAATTATTTAATTCAAGCCATTAAATATGCAACAGGTAATAGAAATAACTGATCAAGATATTCAATATGCAGAAAGCATACTTCTTCCTGAAGGTAAAACTTTTGATCCAGAAAGAAGAGCATTTATTTGCAATTTAAATACCTTGGATTTACAAGCGGTTCCTGGAAGTGGCAAGACAACTGTTCTTTTAGCCAAGCTTCTTATATTAGAGGCTAAGCTCCCTTTTTCAGATGGTTCTGGTATATTAGTTTTATCCCACACTAATGCAGCTGTAGATGAAATTAAAGAGCGCATACAAAAATATTGTCCTAGACTTTTCTCATACCCAAATTTCATTGGTACTATACAAGGATTTGTGGATGAATTCTTAGCAATTCCATATTATTTACAAAAGTATAAACAAAAACCTGTAAGAATAGATGATGAAATATATGATGAACATGCTAAAGCCTATTATCATTACTTAAATGATAATAACCCAACTAAACAATGGTTACAAAGGCGTAATGATCCTGAATCATACTTTCTTAAATTAAGATTTGACAATGAATTAAATCTAACAGAAAACATTAATGGAAACATATGTCTTAATAGTAGAAACAATTCTAGAACATATCAACAGTTAAGCAAATTTAAAGAAATACTATTAGATAAAGGTATTATTCATTTTGATGATGCTTATTTTCTAGCAGAGCAATACTTGACTAAATATCCTCACATAAAGCAGATTTTATCTAATAGATTTCATATTGTATTTGTTGATGAAATGCAAGATATGGATACACATCAATACCAAATATTAGAAGAAATATTTTTCAATAATAGTACTTCTATCTATCAGCGTATTGGTGATAAAAATCAAGCTATTTATAACTCAGTAAAGACTATGGATATTTGGCAAAATAGAGCTTTAGTATTACCTCTTAATGGCAGTCAAAGATTAAGCTCTCCTATTGCAAATTTTGTCAAAAAGTTTGCAATTGATACTAATGGAGGTAATTTTGATATTATTGGGTTGAATGACTGTGAAATAAAGCCACATATATTAGTATTTAATAATGATACTATTTCTAATATATTACCTACCTTCACTAGTATTATCCGCGAAAATGATTTACAGAATAAAGGAAAACTAAAAGCAATATGTTGGAATACTGATTGGAAAGAAAATCAAATAAGTCGTAATGATCCTAATAAACTGCGATTAGAAGATTATTATCCTTCTTTTAAAAAAGAAAAAACAAAACCTAGACAAGATTACAATTGCTTAAAAAGTTATTTGATTTACTTTAATCGAGATAAAAAAACACTTGCTCCAATAAGAAAAAATATTTTACATGCGCTATTAAGAATACTCAGATTAGAGCGAATTAAAGATATAAATAATACATCTTATAGTATTCAACGCTTAATGAATTACCTCAGGTATTTTAAAACAGATGATTACGAAATTTTAAATCACAATTTATATAATTGGTCATTACAAATAGTCAAAGAAGAAATCGAAGATGTGTATGAAAATGTTAAAAATTATATCCCAAGTTTTTTAATACTATTCAATGCTGATAATGTTATAAATAGGAGTCGGCAATTTTTAGATGATGAGCCAGAAATTATTCCTGATATAAATCAAAATAATTCTATATCTAATAGTTATGTTGAAGGAGATGTAAAGATTGATATAGCTAGTGTACATTCTGTTAAAGGACAAACTCATGTAGCTACATTATATTTAGAATCTTTCTATCAAGGTAGCTATGAATCAGAAAAACTATCTCAACAATTTTTAGGGAATGCTTTTAATGATAGAAGGGTTCATCATAAAAGTTCAACAAAAATGGCTTATGTTGGTCTATCTCGTCCAACAGATCTTTTATGTATTGCTATTCATCAAACTAGATTTGATCAATTAGAAGAAAATCTTGATTCTCAATTGTGGGAAATAATACATGTGGAATAGTTTTTAATATTGGGGATTAAATATAATCCCCAATATTAAATTCTGTACTATCCATTATTTTTCCTTCCAAGGATTTCACACTTAGTGATTGATCTAATAATTTTGCTATTGTCTTAGCAGAATCAGGCATCGCCTGTTGAAGTAAATCAAGTAAATCAGATCCTTCAATTTTTTTAGCTGTATTTACTGTAGCATCATTGATTAACTCCTCTTCAATAGAGTTCACAAACCTATTAAGCTCATCCATACTGACTCGCTCAGTAAACTCATGATCCATTGGTTGTAAACTTTCACCTAGTTCTTTTTCTTCCTCTTCTAGATCAAGTTCATTTTCTGTTTGGTTAATTGAAGATAGTGATTGCTTTACTACGATTGGTTTACTTTCTCCTATAAGGCTAAAGGACACATCTTGCTTAAAAGGTAGCTCTTCCGTTTTTGTCGAATTCTCTTGTTTAATGGTTTTATTTTTATCTACTAACAAAAGAGCAATTATAATAACAAGACTGATTATTATAACTATTTCCATGGGTTAGAGAATTGGTTTGAAATGCTCTTGAAAATAAGCCTTGATATCATCAGCGTGATCTTTTAAATGCTGTTCTAATATATTGTCAATATATGCATAGAGCGTTGTTTTATTTTCTTTAGACAATTGAACAAGGCGAATGAGTACCTCATGATGCTCAGGGCGGATATACACCACTTTTCCTTTACTATTTGCAGGTAGCCGATTAGTTAAAAATTGATCCTCATATTTCTTAGTATCGATTTTTTCTTCTGTTTTCTTAAATAGATTTTTCATTGTATTTGATATTAAATTGGTTTATATTTTTTATTGTAACTCTTGGTGATCTGCTGGGCAAACTCATCAAAGTGATGATCTAATAGATTGTCTAAATAAGCATAGATTGTTATTTTATCTTCTCCTATCACTTGAATAATACGAGTTAACTTCTCGTGAAACTCTGGTCTTATATAGACTGTTTTTCCATCTCTTGCATTGGTATCTGATTTTTTAAAAAAGATAGTTTGATACTCTGTTTCGACAGATTGATTTACTTGTTTTTTCTGTTTTGAAACAGTGCTCTTCTTTAATGGAGTATCTTCTGTCTTTCTCTCTTCTTCTATTTTTTCAATATCTAACTGAGGTGGTTCTTTGATCCCTTCTTTTCTAACTCCATCTACCATTAAACTCATCATTAGTTCTTCGTCAATATGCGGTTGTTTTTTGTTTTCTTTTTCCATGGTATTATAATTGGATGATTGTTAAAAATTCATCTATAAAAAGGTCTAATCCACTTGCTTTACTTAGACGTTTATCTGGTGGTAGTAACGTAGAGCGGAAAACAAGTTTACTTGCAACTTCGCTTTCTTTACGAAATCGCGTACTACTTTTAATCTGACTTTGCATCAAACTAAAATCCAATTCTTTAATAGCTTGGTTATAGATATTGTACAAAGGAGTACTTTCCCTACCATCTACTTGGTTCCAAAATAGATTAATACTTTGTATTGCTGTCTGTGATTTTTTCATCACAACATCTCGTAAAAGTTGTGTAAAAACAAGTGTACTTTCCATCACTACTCTATCAGCTGTAATAGGTGTAAAAATATAATGCATGCCTGATAATGCGTTTAGGATTCCAGCGGTATTAACCGTACCTGGTAAATCAAAAAACACTACATCAACTGTTATAACAGATTCGCTTATAAACTGTTTAGCTGCATTTAATACATTATCCGCTTTTTCTTGTAAAATTGGATATGCTTTTTTATTAATCGTTGTAAACTGCTTATAAGCAAGTTTTTTAAGTACATCGTTTTCCATCACGATGGATAAATCTCGTTCTTTCATTTTCACAAGACTGTGTTGTGGAAAATCTGCATCAAAAACAACTACATTGTAATTCATTTGATAGTGTAAAACACTTGCCACTAACGTGGTAAATGTGCTTTTACCTACTCCTCCCTTTTGAGAGGAGAATGCCACAAAAATTGGTTCCTTTTTTGTTTTCATAATGGTCTGTATTTAGCTATTTGTATAAGTAAATAGATACGTTAGTTTATCTGTAAGTTTGTGGTCATCTATCGCTGTAGTTCTTTACCTGGCTAAGTAGTAAACTATATGCGTAATTAAATACTTAGTTAAGTATTTAATTACCTGTTTAGCTATATACTTTTCTATGTAATACTTTACATAAATAGTTGAACAGCTACACTTGTACTTAGCATAATAGATACTTAAATAACTACCTGTTGCAATAATTATATACTAATCTGCATAATGACCTCATTACTTACTTCTTTAGATACATCAGTAACCAGTGACTGATCTATCTACCTATGCAAATATGATTATACATACAAAGAAACTTTATAAACTTTATGGATCTGATTTATGGCATTTTGTGGTAACACTTGGCATTTTAGTGTCAAATAGTGAGTGATTTCTTAATATGAAATCACTTTAGATTTTACTTTGTAAAATAAGAGGATTTGCTAATCGAAAGATTAGAGCAAGTTATGTTTTGAGGCACTCGAAATTGAGATTCGAGCTATCAAAACAACTTGCTCTTGCAGAGGGCTGGAAAACTACTCCGAAGTCGCTATTTTTTTGTTTAAATAGTAGATAGACTCAAAATATTGAGGGGTTTACGGATTTCCGTAATAGAAATTAATAAAATTATTTTATGTTTGAAAAAATTAATGTTGTTTAGTTATTTTTCTTTTGTATTCAAGCTATTTTAGTAGAAATTTGATTTAAAAAACTAAAAACATTAACAACTTGTTATACGAAATATGGATATAGGTATAGTTTTTCGAAACTATATTTTCTTTTTCTCGTGAAAAATAATGTTATCGGCAATAAAACCAAACTATAATCTATTAAATGGAAAATATAAAAGAATTTTTACAATTTACAGAATCTCTTAAACTTAATCAAAAAGCAGAACTTTTTGATAATGATGGAAAATCTTTAATAAATAATATATATACAGACCTATTTCCTGAAAATGCTATAAATGATAAAGTAAATTTAGCTAACACCACTATAATTATAGGAAGAAAAGGTACTGGTAAATCCACAATTTTTCAAAAATCTATAAATGATCAAATTTCGAATAAAAATGTATTTCCACTTTATTTAGATGTGAAAACAATTTATGATAGAGCAACTCCTACACTAAAGTATGATAATGATATATATATATCAAAAGATGAAGTTACAAAGTTTCTACTTTATAAGAATTTTTTAAAAGAAATAATTTTTGAAGTAAAAAAAAGAATTGAAAAGCATCTATCTTTTAATTTATTTGAAAAAGCTTTTGGTTTGGATACAGAAAAAGTTCTTTCAATTCAATTAGAATTGAATAAGATAGAAGAAGAACTTGAATCATCATTCGAAAAAATTGATATTAATCTATTTTCAACTATTGGTAAAGAACTTGAGATTTCAAAAAACAACAATCAAGACTTTGATTTAAACTTTTCTAACAATCCAAGTGCTAAGCTAAAATTTCAAAATGGAAATGGTCAAAAATTAAAAGAAGAATTCAACAATATTTTTATTAATTTTTTCAACGTTAAAAGCTTATTAATTGATAATTTAACAGCAATAAAAGATATTCTAGGGATAAGAAATCTATTTATATATTTAGATGATTTTTCTGAGGTAGATTATGATGCACAGGTTATTTTCGTGAATCACTTTATTGCTCCTTTAAATAACTTATCTGAAAATTTTATAAAATTTAAGATAGCAACCTATAGGGGTCGACTTTATTTAGGCAAAATAGATAGATCAAAAATAGATTTTGTACACCTTGATTTTTTTGAAGCTTTTAACATTTATAAATCCATTACTAGAATGGAAGAATTAGCTTTAGACTACAATAAAAGACTAATAGAAAATAGATGTAAACAATTTTTTATAAAGAGTTATTTTTACGATTATTTTGATATTAAGAAAGATGAACTGCATGAAATTTTATTTGAAATTTCAATGAATATTCCTAGAAAATTAGGCTATATCCTTTCTTATTGCTATGATTCAAATTTAATTTATAATAATAAAATAACTAAAGCTAGTTTAGGTAACGCTGCTCAAAGGTATTATGAAGAAGTTACTGAAAGCTATTTTGAATCTAACCCATTTATAACAAGACCTTTTTCTGATAAGGTTAATATTGCGAATCAATTAGCACTTTTAAACAAAATCATTGATAAACAAAAATTTAATAAACAAAACATAGCTAAATCTAGAGCCAATATTTTTAAAGTACCTAATCAACCAACTAGTCATTTTGTTGTTAATGAAGATTTTTCATCTCTTTTAAATAATTTAGAACTTAACGGTTTTCTAAGCACCTATAATAAATTAAAGGACAAAAGTAATATTTCTTCTACTTTATTCGCATTAGACTATGGCCTTTGTAGAAAAAACAACTTAAATTATGGTCGTCCAAAAGATGCTGAGCATAGAAAGTATTATAGTGATTCTCGTTTTAGTTTAAATCACATAATTAGAGAACATTATAATTCTACTCAAGTCTTAAAATGCGAGAATGGCCATGAATTTAGTTTTGAATTATTAAAACAATTCGAAATGTATGAAATGAATTGTCCAAGTTGTTTAAAAAATGGAGAAATTAAAAAATGTGCAATTACAGTATCAAATAAAGAACTTGTTGAAAAAATTCAAGAAATTGAAAGAACATCTTTATTGCAAGTTGATTTCGATGAATTTAAAATTCTTTATGCTCTGCGTCAATTTTCACCAATTTCATTACCTATAAAAAAATTAGGAGAACTCAATGATATGTCTTTTCAATTTGTTACTAAAAGAATTCCCAAATTGATAGAATTAGGTTTTATAGAAATTGACCAACAAAAGTCTTTAGCTGTTTCTAAAGAACATTATTCCATTACTGCTAAAGCGATGGAAAAAGTCATAGATTTTGTTTTAAATAAAAGAAATGACAGTAATGATGAAAGTGCATAATTCTTACTGCCGATAA
>NZ_BAEX01000061.1 GCF_000246945.1 Myroides injenensis M09-0166 | reverse complement strand
ACACGTAGTATGCTTTAGCTTTAACATCATGTTTTGCATCTTCGCAGCAATGTTCCGCTTTTGCTTTTAATTCATCAACATCATGTTTTGCAGAATGACAGCAATCATCAGCTTTTGTTTTTAACTCCTCAGCTTTAACTTTAACATCATGTTTTGCATTTTCGCAGCAATCTTCAGCTTTTGTTTTTAACTCATCTGCTTTAACTTTAACATCATGCTTTGCATTTTCAAATTCTGATTTTGCTATAGACGCTCCATCTTGCCCTAATTGTTTTGCATCATTGTAAAGTTCATCTGCTTTTGCTTTAAACTCCTCTTTTTTGTTTGATAAATTTTCTTTCATAATCTACTTTTTTAAAAATTCGTATAAGGGAATAATTATTAATATAAATTTAATCAAAAAACATTTAAAAAACTACATTAAAAACAAATTAAAACTTAAAAATATTAACTAATCAAATTATTTTAATAATTACAATACGATAAACTACTTGAAACACATTATTTGCATTAAAAAGAATAAAGGTATTGTTCCAGATTTAGTTGCAATGTATCAGTATTCATATAATAATAACTCCATAGTGTCTCCATTAAAACTACTAATTTAATGGAGGTAGCATGGATTCATAATGGACTCACTATGGACTCAATGCAAATAATTCCCCTACAAATCACTATTATTTTTCCAATTTACATTTTCAACACTTTCTTTATAACATTAAAAAGACTTATGAAGTCAGTTAATATCTCATATGTTTTTTGAATGCTTTACCCAAAATACTGTATATAAGAAAAGTCTACATCATTTCACAATAAACTATTATTTATCACATATATTTTACAACAAAACAAGTATTAAAATTTTATTTTAACAATAAAAAACAATTTAAAATCTTTTTTTTACAATAATTATGAATAAATATTTTTTTCATTAACAAACAAAATCTTTTTTTTATACCTTTACCTTCTAAAAAATTGAATTAAAATGAAGAAGTTAATTTTAGTAATTACATTTTTATTATCCTTAAACATTTTTGGACAAATAGGAATCAATGTTTCATTGCCCACAGAAGAATTAGATGTTAATGGTACAATAAAATTAAGAAAGATAGAAAGTATTTCTAAAAATGAAGAAAATCAGTTACTTGTGTTAAATGATTCTGGGGTCATAAAAACAATGAGTGAAGCTAATGAAAACCCGTACACATTTAATCGAATTGAGTTTAAAATTGCAGAAGTTAGTGGTGATTGGTTAAGTGATTTTGATACTAAAATACCAGTTGAAGATTACGTTGTTATAATAACAGGATTTAATTTTACCATGCCAGGTGCTACAGCTACAGGATTAAAACCATTATATGCAGATAGATTTCAACCTGCAAAAATATATGCCTTCCCTAGTAATGGAACTTGGAGATTATATGCAGACTATGTAGAATCCAAGCCAAAAGATTCAAGAAATGGAACCTGGGAAATCCAAACCATAGCTATTAATACTAAAATCATACAAACTTTACCTGATGTTGAAATTGATTTAAATGGCGGAAGAAAAGGAACACTTAATGCAAAACCTAAAGGATTATAACAATGAAAAAATTACTACTTTTTATACTAATTTTATTTTCTATAAAGTCATTGGCACAAGTTGGAATTGGCGTTTCTCTTCCCTTAGAAATGTTAGATATTGATGGCAACTTAAAGCTTCGAAACATTAATACTTTACAAAGTAATGAAAAATACCACACACTAGTTGTAGATGAAACAGGAGTCATTAAAAAAATTAAAGAAAACAGTGATAATAGTTATTCATTTAATAATGTAAAATTCATAATAAAAAACGTTGAACAAGATTATCTACAAGAATTAAATACTTTAATTCCTACAAAAGATTACATTGTTATTATAACTGGATTTCAATTTGATATAGTAAATAAAGCTGGTTTAATTTCAAGTATCGATCGCACAAAATACTTTCATCCAACTAATATTAGTGCGAAAGAAGTAAGTGGTACTTGGAGATTATCTGCAGACTACCCTATGTCAGGAACAGCTGGTTCTACAAATGGAACTTGGACAATTAACACTGTAATTATAAATAGACATTTAGTACAATCATTAAATGTAATTACTACAAATTTAAATGGAAAAAATACAGGTGAATTAAAAGAAAAACCAAAAGGATTATAATCCTTCATTAAAATTAAATGATCAATAGAATCATATTGACTAAATAATCAATATAAAAATGAAAAAATCACTACTTTTTATACTAATTTTATTTTCTATAAAATCATTCGCACAAATAGGAGGTAATATTAACACGCCAACAGAACTACTGGATATAAATGGTACAGCGAAATTGCGTAATGTTCCTGAAATAGGAAATAATGACAAAAAATATTTTACTCTAGTAGCTGACAAGCAAGGAGTATTAAAAAAAGTTACAGCATCAAAGGATAATAGTTATGCCTTTACAACAATCACCTTTAGAATAGAAAATGTTGATAAAGACTGGATTTCTAACTTTGATACTAAAATACCAGTTGATGACTATGTAGTAATTATTACTGGTTTTAATTTTATAGTAAGTTCTACTACAGCTTTAGAATCCCATATAGAAGGAACGTTTCAACCCACAAATATTTACCTTTTTGCGCAAATAAAAAACAGTATCAACACATGGCGTATAAGTGCTGATTACCCTTCAGCAGCCACACAAGATGGTACAAATGGTACTTGGGAAATAACAACATTAGTCATAAGCAAAACTTTAATAAAAGATTTTGGCAACATTAGCGTTAATCTCAACGGAAGTAGTACAGGAAGTCTAAATAGTAAGCCTCAAGGATTATAGTTTTATTAAAAACAAAAATCTATTTTTTCTATTTACAAATCAATATAATAAACGACAGAAGGTATTTTTTTAAATTTTAAATAATTAAGCTCTAACGCTATTTGTAAAAACAAAGCTATATCTGCCGACAAGAGAGTCTTTTCAATCTGAGATCCAAAATTTACTCTCTTTTATGTTTTTTAAACCTTTAGAATAATGCTAATTCTGTTTTACATTTTTATAAGAAGAGTCCCTAAAAGCTTAGCTTTTAGGGACTCTTCTTATATTTAATAAACAACGATTACTTCTTATTATTTGGATAAATTTCTAATGCTTTAGAAGTTTTTTCTCTTACATCAGAAACTAATTCTGGATGTTCATTTAATTTTAAACCAAATGAGGGAATCATTTCTTTTAATTTACGTTGCCATTCTTCAGATTTAAATTCATCTTTAAAACATTGCGACAACAATTTTAGCATAATAGGAGTTGCTGTTGATGCACCTGGAGAAGCCCCAAGTAACGCAGCTATTGATCCATCTGCAGAATTAACTACTTCAGTACCAAACTGTAATATTCCTCTACCTTTTGGATCTTTCTTAATTACTTGTACTCGTTGTCCAGCTTTCTCTAATGTCCAATCTTCCTCTTTTGCCTCCGGAAAATACTCTTTTAAAGCTGCATAGCGCGATTTCTTTGACTGTAATACTTGACCTATTAAATACTTAGTCAAATCAATATTTCTAAGACCTGCACCAAGCATTGGACCAATATTATTACACTCTAAAGACTTAATTAAATCCCAGTAAGAACCTGTTTTCAAAAACTTAGTAGAAAAACCAGCATAAGGACCAAATAGCAATGAATGTTTACCATCTATAAAACGAGTGTCTAAGTGAGGTACAGACATAGGAGGAGCACCAACAGATGCTTTACCATATACCTTTGCCATATGTTTGTTAACAACCTCTGGGTTTCTACAAACAAGCCACTCTCCACCGACAGGGAAACCACCGTATCCCTTACTTTCAGGGATATCAGCTTTTTGCAATAACAAAATAGCTCCACCACCAGCTCCTACAAATACGAAATCAGTAGTAATAATACGTTTTTTTCCTGTTTTTAGATCTACTGACTCAACATCCCATTTTGAGTTATTTTTTGTAATATCTTTCACTTCTGTGTGAAAAGAAATATTAACTCCATCTGTTTTTTGTAAATAATCAAAAAGCTCTCTTGTCAATGCACCAAAGTTAACATCTGTTCCAAGTGGCATATAAGTAGCTGCATATACATCATTTAAATCACGACCTTCCATAATTAGTGGAGCCCATTCTTTAATCTTTTCTGGATCATCAGAAAACTGCATTCCCTGGAATAAAGGATACTTCTGTAGTTCTTCGTATCGCTTTCTTAAAAAATTTACATTATCTTTTCCCCAAACAAAACTCATATGAGGAACAGTATGGATAAAATTATCAGGGTTTTTAAGTATATGTTTCCCTAATAAATAAGACCAAAATTGGCGAGACACTTCAAATTGCTCTACAATATTGATAGCTTTGGTTGCATCTATTGTACCATCAGCTTTTTCTGGCGTATAATTTAATTCACAAAACGCAGAGTGTCCTGTTCCTGCATTATTCATTGCATCGGAACTTTCGGCAGCTGCACTGTCGAGACGCTCAATAACCTCTATTTTCAAGTTAGGTTTCAGCTCTTTCAATAGGATACCGAGTGTAGCACTCATAATTCCCGCTCCTACCAAAACAACATCAGCCTCTGATTTTTGTATATTTGACATTATATCGGATTTATTTAATCTACAAAATTAATTCATATTTGAATGAAAAACAGTAAACTTTTCTTAAAAGTTACTAAAAACAAATATTTTCTACTTATTCATATAGTCTTGAAGGATAATCGTTGCAGCTATTTCATCTATAAGCGCTTTATTTTGTCTTTGCTTCTTTTTAAGACCACTATCTATCATAGTTTGAAAAGCCATTTTTGAAGTAAAGCGTTCATCCATACGCTCCACAGGTATTAAAGGAAATAACGTTTTAAACTTCACTATAAACGCTTCAATTAATGGGGTTACTTCAGAGGGTTCATCATTCATTCGCTTTGGTTCACCAATGATAACACGTTCAACATTTTCCTTACTAAAGTAATCCTTCAAAAAAGGTAATAGTTTTTCAGTTTCAACAGTTGTAAGCCCGGAAGCAATTATCTGCAATTCATCTGTAATTGCGATACCCGTTCTTTTTTTTCCAAAATCTATTGCTAGTAACCTTGCCATTAATTTGTTTTATTAATATTTAAATGTTCCGTACTCTGAAGTAATTGTAAGTTCTTTCAAGTCAGAAGCCTCTACCTTACCTACAATTTGAGCTTTCACATTAAACGATTCAGAGATAGCTATAATATCTTGTGCTACTTCTGGAGACACATATAATTCCATTCTATGACCACAGTTAAATACTTGATACATTTCTCTCCAATCAGTTTTAGATTGTTCTTGTATAAGCTTAAACAATGGCGGTACTGGAAATAAATTATCTTTAATGATGTGTAATTGATCTATGAAATGTAATATTTTGGTTTGAGCACCTCCACTACAATGAATCATTCCATGGATTTGATTTGCATTGTATTTACTTAAAATAGCTTTAATAATTGGTGCATAAGTTCTTGTAGGAGAAAGTACTAATTTACCTGCATCAATAGGAGAATTCTCCACTTTATCAGTTAATTGTACTTTACCAGAATATACAAGTTCTTCTGGTACTGATGAATCATAACTCTCAGGGTATTTACTTGCTAAAGAATGGTCAAAAACATCATGTCTAGCAGAAGTAAGACCATTACTTCCCATCCCTCCATTATATCCTTTCTCATAAGTAGCTTGTCCGAACGACTCTAAACCAACAATAACATCCCCTGCTTTAATATTTGCATTATCAATTACATCACTTCTCTTCATACGAGCAGTTACGGTCGAATCGACAATAATTGTACGAACTAAATCTCCTACATCTGCTGTTTCTCCACCAGTTGAATGTATTGTTACACCAAAGGCTTTTAATTCATTGATAAGTTCTTCTGTTCCATTAATAATTGCAGAAATAACTTCGCCTGGTACTAAATTTTTATTACGTCCAATAGTGCTTGATAATAAAATATTATCAGTAGCTCCTACACATAATAAATCATCAATATTCATAATTAAAGCATCTTGTGCAATCCCTTTCCATACTGATATATCGCCAGTTTCTTTCCAGTACATATAAGCCAATGAAGATTTAGTACCTGCTCCATCAGCGTGCATGATTAAGCAATATTGTTCATCTCCAGTTAAATGATCGGGAATTATTTTACAAAAAGCCTTAGGAAATAAACCTTTATCAATATTTTTAATAGCGTTGTGTACATCTTCTTTCTCGGCAGAAACACCTCGTAGTGCGTATCTATTGTTCGTATTCATATTTAGTGTGTTGTTTGCGCAAATTTAACGCTAATGTTTTTCTAAAACAACGTTATTTTAGAGGAAAAAGAAGATTATTAAACTTCAAACATATTTTCTTAAAAATGAAGTTTTAATATATATATCGAGCAAAAAATAATCATTTATAACAGTAATGACTATTACCATTTAGCAAATAATATAAAAAAAACAAGCATTGCTATTTGCAATGCTCATTTTTTATAATTTGTTAAAAGTACCTATATTGTTTGTAATACTTCAATTAGAATATCAATATCTTCTTGTGTATTTTCATGGCTAAATGAAAGTCTTAAACTTGGTTTTTTAAGTTCTTCCTCTGTTAAGAATTGAGACAATACATGAGAAGGCTTTTGACTTCCTGATTGACATGCACTTCCTCTTGATACTGCTATACCTTTCATATCTAATTGAAATAGCATCATAGCTGCTTTCTGTTCTGATATAGGTAATAGCACATTTAATATATTATAGAATCCTATGTTATTTCCATTGAAATGAACTTCAGGATACACCTCTAAAAGACGCTTTTTACAATACTCTTTAAGACTTGAAATATGCGCTTTTTCTTCTTCTAATAAATCATAAGCCATTTCTAAAGCTTTAGCCATACCTACTACTTGATGTACTCCTTCTGTACCTGCACGCATTCCCTTTTCTTGCTCTCCACCAAAAATAACGGGTCTTAATACATTTTTTTTACGAATAAAAGCAAATCCAATACCTTTAGGTCCATGGAATTTATGGGCACTTGCTACAATAAAATCAATTGGCAATTCTGATAAATCAATTCTAGTTTTACCTATTGACTGTACAGTATCACAATGGAATAAAGTATCGTGTTCTGCACATAAAGTAGCTACTCTTTTTAAATCTAATTCTGTTCCCACCTCATTATTGACATGCATTAAGCTGACAAGCGTCAATTTTCCTTCTTCCTTTAATAGACTTTCTAACTGAGCATAATCTATTTCACTTGTTGGTTTTATATCTAAAAATACTACTTCGATGCCGTATTCTTCTCTCAGTTGTTTTACTGTATTTAATACTGCGTGATGCTCTAATTTTGTTGTAATAATTCTCTTCACTCCCAAATCGCGTACTGCAGAGCGCAATATCCAGTTGTTAGCCTCAGTTCCACATGAAGTAAAAATAATCTCTGAAGAGCTAGCATTAAACTGTTTGGCGATTACCTTTCTCGCATTTTCAATTAACGCTTTAGCATGCCTTCCAACGGCGTAAGTAGATGAAGGATTTCCATAATCATTTGTCAAAACTTTTACCATTTCTTCAACTACTTCTGGTCGAACAGAAGTTGTAGCGGCATTATCAAGATATACGTATTTCATTTTTTGTTGGTTTATTTTCTAATTCTTTCAAATTGAAAGTACTCAATTATTATGTCTTTTTATTTATTGTTGCACAAATGTAATAAATATCAAAATAAAATAAAGATTCAACACCAAAGAATTACCTATTGATTTAATGATGATAACTATAACAACAATATGTTAAAGTAATTTAATTTAAAGCAGACATTTATTGGCTGTTTCTTTTTTTAACCTCAGGTTTTATACAAAATAGCTACCTAAACTATCACCTATTATATAAAACGATATTTTTAATCTTTTTAATTTAACACTAAAAAAGTAACTTTTAAGAATTAAATATCATGCTCTCCTTCTTATCAAGCTCATTAATAAGACTATATTTTAAAATATTCTATTTTTAAAAACCTTAATAATTTCTAGAGCTATCAAGCTATTTTTGTTATTATACATTACATAAAATTGCCTATTATTTTAAAAATATATCAAGAGAAACAAACTCAAAATAATTAAGTTTAATTGTTTTGTTTGAATAAAGTTCTTTTAATTAATCTATTTGATCAATAGCTATATTTTGCTTTTTCAATACTTTCTTAGCCATAAAACCAAACAATAATAGGTAAACAAAACACAATGCACTTACTATATAAGAGTGGTGAATACCTATTATATCGGCTACTTTACCTTGGATAGGTGGTATGATACCTCCTCCTAAAATCATCATAATTAAAAATGATGATCCCTGTGCGGTGTATTTTCCCAATCCCATTATAGCAATATTAAAAATAGCAGGCCAAAGCACACTACAAGCAAGACCTCCCGCTAAAAAAGCATAAATAGCAATCATCCCTGAACTAGTTAACCCTACTATCATAGCTACTAATCCAAATGCACTAAATACCATCATCGTACGAGCTGATTTATTATTGCTATAGAAAGAAAAAGCTATTTGAATCAAAACGCAAATTCCGTAATAATAAAGGTGATCAATGGCATTACCTGCTAATTGGTTAGCAATAAGCACAATGGCAAAAGCTAGCAATGGCACAATAATAAGTGCTAATGTTCTTTTTAGTTTGCTTAGTTTAAATACGCTCACTGCACCGGCCCAACGCCCAATCATTAAACTCCCCCAATACATCGAAATATAAGGTGCTATTTCTGAAGACTGCAAAGCTCCAAACTCTTGCAACTTCAGCAATTCTCCTAAATTACTTCCTATTCCAACCTCAACACCTACGTATGAAAAGATAGCGAACATACCTAAAAGTAATTGAGGATATTGCATGGCTCCCCATCCTTCTTTATTTTTTCTACTATTAAAATAGGCATAAGCTATACAACCACTTATTACAAGGAGCGCTCCTGCAAGTAAAGCAATACGCTTATTTTCTAATGGTTCTTTTTTACTTATAATTTGAGCATCTATTTCTTGTATTGTTTGTTCTAATACCAGTGTTTGACCACTTTGTTGACTCATTTGCAATTCAATTGCCGCACGCTCAGTTTGTAGCTGTTCTATTTCTTTACTATCTTGACTATTATATGTACCAAAAACAGGAATGAAAATTAGTACTAATAAAACAGTCATTGTCAAGAGCATCTTAATGGACTTGCCTGCTGGTTCAATTTCTTCTTTTGTAATTCCAGCAGGTACTTTCTTAGAGAAGAAAAACATTGCTGCAGCTAGTACAAACAATCCACCAATAGCAGCATATAAAAACACCATTTTATCTAAACTAAGATGCTGTATTTGATCATCAGTTAGAGCTTTAGTAGTACCAAATAAAGCAAATGCCATCAATAATGGCCCTATTGTAGTACCTAGAGAATTAACTGCTCCACCTAAACTTACCCGGCTAGTACCTGTTTTGGGATCTCCTAATGAAATTACTAAGGGATTAGCAGCAATTTGTTGCAATGAAAAACCTAATGCAACAATAAACAGTCCTATCAAAAGTGCCATATACACACTAACCTCTACTGCCCATATCATAGCCATAGCACCAATTGCTGAAAAAAGCAAACCATAAACGATAGAACATTTAAATCCCCAACTAGTTACTAGGTCACGTCGTTTATATGAGCTCACCAAAAACAATCCTAAGGCTCCCAAATAATAAGCTGTATAAAAAGAAAAGTCAATCAATTGTGATTGAAATTGATCCAAATGAAAAAAGGCTTTACAAAAAGGTATAAAAATACTATTACCAGCGGCAAAGAATCCCCAAAAGAAAAATACAGTAACTAATGTATATAATGCAGGATAATTTGTTTTTACAGTAGAATGGCTCATATAAATAAATTAGATTCTCAAAGATAAATATAATCTATCACGTTCTTAAAAGCAGCATATTTTTTTATATAGTTACTTTACAATTATTTAAAAAGAGAGGAATCAAGAGGGAAATTGAAAAAGAATTACTTACAATTATAAACCTATCTCTTAATTTGAATTTAAAAATATGGTTTTATACAAAGAATAAACTATTTTTGCCTTTATAGAATAATGATTCACAGAATGAAAAAGGTTAATACCCTACTTAGCATTATAGCAGCTACAATACTTACATCTTGTAATGATGGAGATATAGTCTATAAAGATATTGATTTTGATAAAGTTACCAACGTTAGTAGATGTTCTAATCCAGGAGCAGAAAAAATCTTTCACAAAATACAAAAAGATGAAGCACTTATCTTAGTTATAGATGCTGACAATTTAATGCGTGATGAATCTGTTCCTACTGTTTCTGCTGAAATTGATGGAACTAATACTTCTTTAGAATACAGAAAGTATAATGACCCTGTAAGTGCTGCTTCTATATGTGATGCGCCAGCACCTGCTTTCCCGACAGTGATACAAAGTATCCCAGCCTCAGCGGGTGGAACTATTATCATCAATAGAAATATTGCAATGAAAAATAATAACGAGGAGACAAATAGTACTGTGTCTCTTACCTATCAGTATGCTTTCTATATGAGAAACATCAGTTTTAAAGATGGTGATACTAATATTAAATACGACAATATGTTATTTGGTACAAATAACTATGATAGTCGTATCTTAACTTTTAAATTTACCAATAATGATGGTTCATTGAAAGAACTAAATCAATGTAATGAACAGTTCATTACCTTATCTGATAAAGAAGCTTTGCTTGTTAATTTAAAACTAGAAGATTTCCCTACAGATGCAACCTCTACTGCTAAACTAATTAATTTAACTGCTGAACGTCAAGCTACTTTTAGACAATATAAAAGAACGGGTATTAATATTAGACAAGTTTGTGATAATAACGGAGATATTCCTGGTACATCAGAAGGTAACATTAATAACTTAGTAGAACTTTGGACTTCACAAGATGGAACAATAAGCATTACTTCTCGTTGGACAAACCCAGTAGAGGGTGAACCAAAATTAGTACATACAGTTAATCTTGAAAATACAGTATTTACAAAGGATCAATACAAAAATCAATACTTTACTAAAACTAAAATTATCTTAGGAGAGTTTACTATCCAATAATAAAGTGATACCGTATAAATATACAAAGAGCGCTGGTCAGAATTGACTAGCGCTCTTTGTATATAGCTTTTATTGTATCTAATTCAAACATCTCTTTCAACTGTTTGCTTTTTAAAAAGTCTGGAAGTAATCGAAATGACATATTCCTCAGCACGACTAACACAGGATTAGTAAACTGCGCCATTTGACCTAATAGCCAACTATTTCTAACAATTCCCTTTACTCTTTTAAATCGAATGTAAGGAAACTTCTCCAATGCCTCTTCTAGAGAATAATGCTTTAATAGTTGACTAATGACATACACATCTTCAATAGCTTGACAAGCCCCCTGCCCCAAATTTGGAGTAGTAGCGTGAGCGGCATCTCCAATTAGACACACCTTATCTTTATACCATATATAATTAGTAGGTTTTAAATCAAATATTTTATCAATATGAATAGATTCTCTTGGTGTTTGCGTAATCATTTGTTTTACAATAGGAGCACTATCATCTAAATGACTAAATAAGTCATTATTTTTAAGGTACATATTCTCATTAACCAAGAAATACCAATATACTTGTTTATCATCTAATTTAACAAAGCCTAATCTTTTGCCTTTGCCCCAACCTTCAATTGCTAAATGTTCATATGCTTTTGATAGCGTAAAATCTAGCACACCACGCCAACATATTTGATGCGCATCTCGCAATGGCACTGGGCCAAAAACTTCTTTTCGAACAACAGAACGAATACCATCAGCACCTATGACGCATTGGTGTATAGCTTTGCTTCCATCTTCAAATAATAGTTCATAGTTACCTTTTTTATCTCTATTAAGTTCTTTAAGCCGTTTATCAAGTAAGACATCTCCTTGCTCTAATTCACCTAACAAAACATTATGAAGTTCACTTCTGTGAATGGCTACATTAACCAACCTATATTTTTCTTCATAAGGACGTAAATCTGTTGTATTTAAAACCTCTAAGTTCATATTTGTAAGTGCTACTTTAGAGATACGCACCCCTTTAAGAGTAATCTTATCAGCAATACCTAAATAGTGATACACCTGCATTGCATTGTTAGCAATAGCTATACCAGCTCCTACTGGCTTAATTTTTTTACTAGCTTCATAGACTACAAACGGTATATTAGCTCGTTTTAAGGCAATAGCCATTGTCAGACCTCCAATTCCACCTCCTACTATAGCTACTTTTATATCTGTCACTTTTTTTAGATTTTAACTATTACTCTCCTTAATCGTAAAGCTACTTTAAATTTATGTGTTATATAACTCTTCATTTAATATTTAACAAAGCTCCAAAAAAAAACAGTAGCCGATTATTAACTACTGTTTTTCATATATCTTTTCTATTAATACCCTACTGCTTTGTCATCACCTCTAGGATCAGCTCCTGCTTGATAACTACCATTTGGATTGACTAATATTCCTTCTACTTTACCGTAGACTTCGCGCTGTTTTAAATGATAGCCTTTTGCTTCCAATGCTTTTCTTACTTTAAATTCTATAGCTTTAGGCTCATAATCTATTTGATCAGGTAGCCATTGATGATGAAAACGTGGTGCCGCTACAGCCTGCTGCATTGTCATTCCAAACTCTACCACATTTAAAATTGCCTGGAATACAGAGGTAATAATCGTTGATCCACCTGGTGTGCCTATAACCATATATAAGTCACCATTTTTCTCTAAAATAGTAGGAGTCATTGAGCTCAACATTCTTTTACCTGGTGCAATGGCATTAGCCTCTCCCCCAACTAGTTCATACATATTGGGAACTCCTGGCTTTACTGAGAAATCATCCATTTGATTGTTTAATAAGAAACCTGCTCCTCCAACTACAACTTTAGATCCATAAGCTCCATTTAAAGTTGTTGTTGCAGAGATAGCATTACCCCATCTATCTACTACACAATAATGCGTTGTTTCAGTACTTTCGTGTCCCTTTAAATCGCCAGCTTGAATAGCAGTACTCAATGTAGCCTTGTCAAAAGACATCGATTCCATTCTGCCAACATTATATGACTTATCTAATAATTGCTCTTGAGGTACCTCATAAAAATCGGGATCTCCCAAATGAGCAGCGCGATCTGCATATACGCGACGCTCAGCCTCAACCATTACCTGTATAGCTTTCTCTGACTGAAAACCCCATTTCTTTAATGGATATTTCTCTATAGATTGAAACAGTGCAATTAAAGCTAATCCTCCACTACTTGGAGGAGGCATAGAAATAACTTTTAATCCTTTGTATTCACCAGAAACAGGAGTACGCCATACCGCTTCATAGTTTGTTAAATCCTCAGCAGTAATCATTCCATTTCCTCTTCTCATTTCTGCCAAAAGTAATTCAGCTGTCTTTCCCTCATAGAATCCTTTGCGTTTTTCTTTTTGAATACGAAGCAAGGTCTCTGCTAAATCTTTCTGCACTAATAAATCTCCTTCACTCCACTGTGATTTCTCTATAAAGACATTTTCTTTGGTATTATATTTCACAAACTTGTCATGAAAAGTATTCAAATCTTTTGCCAACTTAGCTGTAATAGCAAAGCCATTAGCAGCTAAGTCTATTGAAGGTTGTATTACCTCTTCCCAAGAAAGCACACCATACTTCTCATGCACTTTCACCATTCCATCTACCGTACCAGGAACTCCTGCTGACAGGGCTCCATAAGTACTTAACTCTGCAATAGGGGTACCATCAGCACCCCAATACATATTTTCTCTTGCTTGACTCGGTGCTTTCTCTCGATAATCTAAAGCTGTGGTATTTCCTTTATGATCTCTATAAATCATAAAACCTCCACCACCAACATTTCCAGCCCAAGGAAAAACAACTGATAACGCAAATTCTACAGCAACTGCTGCATCTACTGCATTACCACCTTTTTTTAATATATCTACTCCCACCTCACTTGCTAAAGGATGTGCAGAGACTACTACTCCATTTTTATACGTTTCTGGTTGTTGAGCCCATACCTGCAAAACGCTAGCGCAAAGTATAAAAGCGGAAAGAATTATTTTTTTCATTAAATCTTACTTTTGTATATCGCAATATTAATAAAATAGTTCTTTTAATCACTTTTATATTGATAAAAAGTTACTTTATAAGGAAATAATATAACTTTTCATTTAGAAGCTTCTCTCTTTAGTTCTCTTCTTTATCTGTTTCTATTTGTTGAATATCTTTTTGCAAAACAAATTCACTTCTGTAAATCTTAATTAACCAAAAGAATAAAGAAAATAGTATAGGACCAAATATTATACCTATAAAACCAAATAGATTAACTCCTACGATAACTCCAAAAATAGTTATCAGAGGATGAACATCTGCCATTTTCTTTTGCAATAAAAACCGTACTAAATTATCAGAAAGCCCAACAAGTATAAGACTATATAAAAACAGACCGACCGCAGCACCAGTTTGTCCTTGTGCTATAAGCATTACCACTAATGGAAGATAAATTAAGGCTGCTCCCACAACAGGCACCATAGCAGCAAAAACAGTTAAAACAAAATATACAAAAGCGTCTTCTACACCAAAAATTAAATACCCAATATATGCCACAATAGCCTGACAAAAAGCAGTCAAAGGGACCCCTATAGTATTGGATATAACTAGGCGTTTCATATCAACTTGAATACTTTCAATATTATTCTTGCTTATTGGTAGATACTTATTAAACCACTGTTCCAATGCTTTATATTGCGACAGCATAAAATAAAGTAATAGATACGCAACTCCTATTTCGATTAACGCATTAACCGAAGTATTTACAATTGACTGTAAAGCTTTACTGCCTAGCTCGGTCGCCTTTTCTAAGTTATTCTGGTTAAAAAGATCAAAATTATATCTTGCCTGTACTGTATTGACAGCTTTATCAATCCCTGCTTTTATAGCATCCTTATCGTCTAGCATTACTAAAACCTTTTTAGTTAAGGTTTGTACTAGAATATATAAAGGACCTAAAATAACAATAGCACTTCCCAATATCAAGAGTAATATTGCACCTAATTTTCGACATTTTAAATGCTCTGTTAGCCAAACATAGGGCTTAATTAGTATTACAAACAAACATACTGCACCTAGAAGCCCAGGTAAAAAAACAACGAGATTTTGTACTAATACAAAAAATACAAAAACAATAACAAACAAAAAAGCTACCTGTATTACAATACTATTCGGCAGTAAGGATTTTAATTGATTATTCATAGCAATCGAGTTTCAAAACAATTAACATTTTTGAAGTAAAAATACTTTTTTATAAGATAAAAAATCAATTTTTTTTATAAAACTTTATAATAATCACAGATATCATATAGCACTAGCATTTTTTGTAAAGTAATTCCTTTTTATAAGATTAAAATATTATTTTCGCTGAGTTAAAACGTTAATTAACATAAATATAATTAACAATAAAAACAAAATATAGTATATATTAAAAATTATTAACACTTATTAAGCTTGCAAAACAATTAATTAACAAAAACTTAACTATAGACAAAGTAGCTAGTATGACGGATTTTATAAAACAAACCATAATGGCATTTACAGCTATTGTATCACTGTTTCCCGCAATCTTTCACTTTATAACTAAAAATGAAAAATATAGCAAAGATCAAATCAAAAATGTCGAGAATCCTAAACGAGATCGTGAAGAATTTGAAGATGACTTAGGTAGAAAATATTTTAAACAAGTCATTGCTCCATTATCAAGAGAAGTTGATTTTTATAATAGAACTGGTATCGCTATTAGTGATGAAGACATACCGAAAATGAGACTTCTAGCAAAAAAATTACAACTCAAGAATCCTAAATTATTAGCTATAGTATCAAACCGCATTTCCTTTGATCAAAAAGGTATGCATTTTAATTTTCCTCCATCAGAAAGATGGCAATTATATATCAGTTATTCCATAGTAGTTTTACTTTATTCCTTTACTGGTTATATAATCTACAAAATCAATAAATTACCGCTAGATACAATTAGTGTGACACAGATTGTATTATTAGCAGTAGGATTGATACTGCCTATTTTAGTAATTATTTTTATATTTTATACCACTAGAGATCAAGAAGCTGCAAGAAAATTCCGAAATCTCTTAGAAAAAGCAGGCTTAACAGACCAAGATTATTTAGAAATAAATAGTGCTAAATTAAAAAATAAGAGTAAAAAAGGAAAACAAAAACAAGCTATAAATTCTATTTGTCAAAACTAAAGATAAGAAAAACTTAATTGCGTTGCAATTGAGTTTTTTTATTGTATTATTCTGGTTTTATTCTTCATTTTGGGAGAGATATATTATTTTCAAATTGGCTATTTAAAGATTTCTACTCCATAAAAAATATCAAATGAGTAATACTTTTTTAGAACAGTAGATAAAATATATTATTACAAATTCCTTTACAAACAAAAAAAGCCTTAACAGAGTCAAGGCTTTATCCCCCGAGATAGTCGAGGTCTAGATGTTTTCACAACGGAATAATCCTTATTGTGAATTGCTTTCATTATTGTAGTTCAAATATACAAATTTTATTACACAAAACTTAAAAATTAAAATATTTTATTGTAATATTATATACAAAACAACGTAATTACTAATAATATACTGACAAAAAATTACAATAATGAAAAGAATATTAGGTTTAGACTTAGGGACTACTTCAATAGGATGGGCTTATGTACATGAAGCTGAAAATGTAAATGAAACATCATCTATCCAAAAAGTAGGAGTTCGTGTTAATCCATTAACAACAGAAGAGCAAACAAATTTCGAGAAAGGAAAACCAATTACAACTAATGCTAGTCGAACCCTTGCTCGTTCAGCAAGACGTAACCTACAACGCTATAAACTTAGACGTGACAATTTAATCCAAATATTAAAAGAGAATAATTGGATAAATAATACTACTTCGCTAACAGAAACTGGAAATCATTCGACTTTTGAAACATACGAATTACGCAATAAAGCAGCATCTGAAAAATTAACCTTAGATCAATTATCTAGAGTTTTGCTAATGCTTAATAAAAAACGTGGCTACAAAAGCAGCCGCAAAGTAAACAGTAAAGAAGAAGGACAGTTAATCGATGGAATGGAAGTAGCAAAAAAACTATATCATGAACAATTAACACCAGGGCAATTATCTCTACAATTAATGAATCAAGGAGTTAAGAAACTCCCTGATTATTATCGTTCTGATTTAAATCAAGAACTTGAATCAATCTGGAACTTTCAGCAACAGTTCTATCCAAATATCTTAACAGATAAATTTAAAGAAGAAATAAATGGAAAAGGATTAACCTCTACTTCCTCTGCGTTTTGGAATATCTATAATTTTAATACCGCTGAAAATAAAGGAAGTAGAGATGAAAAGAAAAAGCAAGCTTTACAATGGCGTTCTGAAGCTTTATCTAAACAACTTAGCAAAGAAATTGTAGCTTATATAATTGCAGATTTAAACGGACAAATATATAATTCCTCTGGCTACTTAGGCGCAATTAGCGACCGTAGTAAAGAACTATACTTTAATAACTTAACCGTAGGACAATACTTATTTAAACAACTTAAAAGCAATCCGCATACTAGTTTAAAAAATCAGGTTTTTTATAGACAGGATTATCTTAATGAATTTGAAAAAATATGGGAAACTCAGTCTAAATTTTATCCTAAAGAATTAACTGCTGCACTTAAGAGAGAAATTAGAGATGTTATCATATTTTATCAACGTAAACTAAAATCCCAAAAAGGTTTAATTAGCTTTTGCGAATTTGAACAAAAGCAAAAAACAATTAATGGTAAAACAAAAACAATAGGTCACAGAGTAATTCCGAAATCATCTCCTTTATTTCAAGAGTTTAAAATTTGGCAACAATTACACAATGTAGTTTTAAGAAACAAAAAGACAAATGAAATTGTTTCACTAGCCGATGAGCAGAAAGTACATTTATTTGAAGAACTAAACTTAAAGGGCAAATTAAAAAGTAATCAAGTACTTAAACTTATAGAAAATAAACCTAAAGATTGGGAGTTAAACTATACTGAATTAGAAGGAAACAATACCAATAAAGCATTATACAATGCTTATTTAGATATTCTGGATATTGAAGGATATGACGTCCGTAATGAATTAAAAGTAAAACTCAACAAAGATGATATTGAGCTGAGTGATCTAGATGTAAATGCTTCTGAAATTAAAGAAATGATATTCTCTGTTTTCAAGCATTTAGGTATTAATACAGAAATCTTAGAATTTGATGCTACATTAGAGGATAAAGTTTTTGAAAAACAGGCTTCTTATCAGCTATGGCATTTATTGTATTCTTATGAAGAAGATAACTCTCCAACTGGACTTGATAGATTGTATAACTTATTACACAAGAAATTTGGTTTCAAACTTAATCATGCAAAGCTAATTGGAAATGTTTTATTCCAAGACGATTATGGAAGCCTATCATCAAAAGCTATTAAAAACATATTTCCTTATATCACAGAGAACAATTATTATACTGCTTGCGAATTAGCAGGGTATAAACATTCTAAACACTCTCTTACAAAAGAAGAAAACGAAACAAGAGAATTAAAAAATCGCCTTACAATCTTACCGAAAAATAGTTTAAGAAATCCTGTTGTCGAAAAGATAATAAACCAAATGATTAATGTGGTGAACACATTAATTGATGAAGAAAATAATATATTAATAGCCCAAGGTAAAGAACCGAATTTTCAATTTGATGAAATCCGTATTGAATTGGCTCGCGAACTTAAAAAAAATGCAAAAGAGCGTGAAGAACTAACCAAATCAATCAATAAAAGCAAAACTGACCATGAGAAAATAATAAAAATATTACAGAAAGAGGACGGAATTAAAAACCCTACTCGTAATGATATAGTAAGATTCAAATTATATAGCGAACTTAAAAACAATGGATACAAAGATTTATATACTAATGAGTATATTGAAAGAAAAGACATCTTTACTAAAGAATATGATATAGAACATATTATACCTCAATCAAAATTATTTGACGATAGCTTCTCAAATAAAACATTAGTACGTCGCAATGTAAATCTTAAAAAAGGTAATCAAACGGCTTATGACTTTATTCTTTGTGAGTATGGTCAAGAAAAAGCTAATGAATTTGAGACTCGAATTACCAACCTTTATAACTTAGGTAAAGATGAAGGCATTTCTAAAAGCAAGTTTAAAAAGCTTTTAATGCAAGAAAGTGAAATCGGCAACGGATTTATAGAAAGAGATTTACGAGAAACACAATATATTGCTAAAAAAGCAAAATCACTTTTACTAGAAATCACTCGTAATGTTATCTCTACTTCTGGTAGTATCACAGATCGATTAAGAGAAGACTGGGGACTTATCAATGTCATGAAGGAACTTAATCTACAAAAATATAGAGATGCAGGTCTTACAGAATTTGTAAAAATGAAAGATGGTAACAAAAAAGAAGTAATTATAGACTGGACAAAACGTAATGATCATAGACACCATGCGATGGACGCCTTGACTATTGCCTTTACAAAACACAATCATATACAATATTTAAATCATCTCAATGCTAGAAAAAATGTTAATAATGAACTACATAACAACATAATAGCAATAGAAAAATTAGAAACAACACTTGTTAGCGATGAACGAGGAAATAAAAAAAGAATATTTAAAGAACCAATTGCTAATTTTAGAACAATTGCTAAGTCACATTTAGAAGCAATTTTAGTTTCTCATAAAGCAAAAAACAAAGTTGTAACTAAAAATATAAATAAAATAAGTGGTAAAAAAATAAGTCAACAAACTTTGACGCCTAGAGGACAATTACACAAGGAAACTATTTATGGTAAAATACGTCAATACGTTTCAAAACAAGAAAAAGTAGGACCAAAATTCACTATTGAAGTTATTGAACAAGTAAGTAATCCTACCTATCGCAACTTACTGCTAAAACGTTTAGAAGAAAACAATAATGATCCTAAAAAAGCATTTGGTGGTAAAAATAGTTTAAATAAAAATCCTATTTACATCAACCTTGAAAAAAATATAAAAGTCCCTGAAGTACTAAAACTAGTTTGGTTAGAAGATAACTATACCATTCGTAAAGAAATATCTCCAGATCTAAAAATAGATAAAGTAATTGATCAAGGTGTAAAACAAATTTTACAAAATCGATTAGCTCAATATAAGGGAGATTCTAAATTAGCATTTTCCAATCTTGATGCGAATCCAATTTGGCTAAATGAAGATAAAGGTATAGCTATAAAAAGAGTGACTATTTCAGGTATTGCAACTGCTCAACCACTTCATAGAAAAAAAGACCACTTAGGTCAACCTATTTTAGATCACAATGGACAAGAAATACCTGTTGATTTCATCAGTACAGGGAATAATCATCATGTAGCCATCTACGAAGATGAAAATGGAAAATTACAAGAAAGTGTTGTTTCACATTTTGAAGCAGTAGAGCGTGTTAACCAAAAATTGCCAATTATCGACAAAACATTTAATCAACATCTTGGATGGAAATTTTTGTTTACAATGAAGCAAAATGAATTATTCCTATTTCCTTCTGATGATTTTAATCCTAATGAAATTGATCTATTTGATAAACAAAACTATACTGTGATAAGTAAACATCTCTTTAGAATACAAAAATTATCCACCAAAGATTATAGTTTTAGACACCATTTAGAAACAAATGTTGAAGAAATCAAAGATTTAAAAACAATCACATGGAGACGTGAAGGTTTAAATGGCATTCAAAATATAATTAAAGTAAGAACAAACCATCTTGGAGAAATAATACATATAGGCGAGTATTAATTAATATATAACTTTATGCTCAAGCGCACTATCTACATTGGCAGTCCCTCCTATTTAAAACTATCACATCGTCAATTAAAGATTGACGATGTTATCTCTGGAGAGACAAAAGGAAGTATACCTATTGAAGATTTGGGATTTTTAGTCTTAGACCATCCACAAATTACAATATCACATCCCGTTATTCAGTTTCTACAACAACACAATGTCGCTATTATTAGTTGTAATGAATCTCACATACCAGTTGGACTAATGTTACCGATTAGTGGTCATATTGAGCATTCTGAACGCTTAAAACATCAGATAAATATTTCAGAGCCCCTACGAAAACAACTTTGGAAACAAACAGTCGAAGCTAAAATCTATCAACAAAAAGAATTACTTGTCAAACAAGGACTTCCAGACAAACCAATGATTAAATACCTCAATGAGGTAAAATCAGGCGATAGTACTAATATGGAAGGTATTGCAGCACAATATTATTGGAATCAACTTTTTGAAGATTTCACTCGTTCAAGACAAGGAGACTCTCCTAATAACTTTCTGAACTTCGGCTATGCAATCCTAAGAAGTATGGTCGCTAGAGCCATTGTATGTAGTGGTCTTCATCCTACACTCGGTATTTTTCATCGAAATAAATACAATGCCTATTGCTTAGCAGATGATTTAATGGAACCATATCGCCCATATGTAGATGAACTGGTAATTGAATGGATTAACAATCCTATTAATCCAGATGAAATAACAAAAGAAGCAAAAGCACATTTGCTAAAAATAGCTACAAAAGACGTTTACATTAATGGTTTAGTAAGGCCATTAATGACTGCTTTAAGCATTACTACAAGTTCTTTGTATAAATGTTTTTTAGGAGAAAGTAGAATAATTCACTATCCTATGTTTCGATGAGTTTCAGTCGTTATAATGCCTACCGAATTATGTGGATATTGGTCTTTTTTGATTTACCAACGGATACAAAGCGACAGCGTAGTGTGGCTTCTAAGTTTCGAAAAAACTTAATAGACAATGGGTTTAATATGTTTCAGTTTTCAATCTATATTAGGCATTGTCCTAGTAGAGAAAACGCTGATGTACATATCAAACGAGTAAAAAAACAACTCCCTGCAGAAGGAAAAATCGGAATACTCTGCATTACAGATAAACAATTTGGGCAAATGGAACTCTTCTTTGCTAAAAAAGAGAAAGAATTACCTATCATGCCACAACAGTTAGAACTTTTTTAATAGAAACAAAAAACTGCTATATTCATTAGATTTAATAGCAGTTTTTTTTGTTTTTTTCTAATCTTACAATCACCTATAAGTTATTGTTTTACAAGACTTTTAAAGT
>NZ_BAEX01000062.1 GCF_000246945.1 Myroides injenensis M09-0166 | reverse complement strand
TTTAACACTAATTAAAGTATTATATAAGAATAAATTTATTTTATTTTCTTTTAAGTAGCAATGCTGTGATAGGTCTTACATCTCAATTCAATTACATCAATTTTAAAATGCTGTAGAATCCTCATATTTTATATGTAATTATGGATACTTTTCTTGTTTTGTTTGTAATTGTAATTGTAATTGTGTGTTGTACATGAATAAACAAAAAAAAATGAGAGTTATATACTCTCATTTTTTCAAATATTTTAATTAAGCTTTATAGTTAGCTAAGAAATCTACTAGTGTACGTATTCCACTTCCTGTACCTCCATTACCCTTGTAATCTCTAGGAGCGTCCATCCAAGCTGGTCCAGCGATATCAATGTGTACATAAGGTACTTTAGCAAAATGCTCTAGGAATTTTCCAGCTGTAATTGTACCAGCATAGCGTCCACCAATATTTTTCATATCTGCTACATTAGATTTTAGTAAATCTTTATAGTCATCCCAGAAAGGTAGTTGTGCTAAACGTTCATGAACTTTATATCCTGACTTTACGATTTCTTGAATCGTTTTTTCATCATTACCCATGATACAAGAAGCAACATCTCCAGCGACAACTAAAGCAGCTCCTGTTAATGTAGCAGCATCAATAATTACTTCAGGATCATATTGATTTCCATAAGCAATAGCATCTGCTAAGATCATGCGTCCTTCAGCATCTGTATTTAAAACTTCAATTGTTGTTCCATCATACATTGTAATAACATCACCAGGTGCATACGCATCTCCTCCAGGACGGTTATCAGTAGAAGGGATCAACCCAATAACATGTACATCAATTCCATTTAATGCTGCTGCATAGATTGTTCCTGCCATACAAGCAGCACCACCCATATCGCTTTTCATAGAGTCCATTGATCCAGCAGTTGGTTTAAGACTAAGTCCTCCTGTATCGTATACAACTCCTTTTCCAACTAATACAATAGGTTTTTTATTGATAGGATTTGCAGGTTTGTATTCCATGATTGTAAAAGTAGGTTGTTCTATAGAACCTTTGTTTACAGCTAGTAAACCACCCATTTTTAAGTCTTCTATTTCTTTGCGTTCTAATACTTTTACTGAGAAGTTAGCTTCTTTTCCTAACGCTTCAATTTCTTTAGCCAATTGAGTAGCTGTTAAGAAGCTTACTGGTTCATTCACCATTGTTCTTGCCCAATAAACTGCTTTTATAGTGTTGTTTAAATCACTTATTTCTTTTGAAGAGAAGTCGCCTTTCACATTAATAGTGTTTAAGGCATATTTCATTTCTTCTGCTTCTTTGAAATATTTTAAAAACTGATAATTAGATAATGCGAAACCTTCTGCAAGTGCAAGAGTTGTGTTACCACTTCCAATGATATTTAAAGTAGTTGCTTTTTTATCTAACTGCTTACGGATATTATATCCTGCTAAACGCATTTTTTCTAGATCGCTATTCTCTTTTACGAAAAAGAAATATTGATCACCTAGTTTAGCAAAGTCTTCTTCTTTTTTTGATTCTTCAAACTTCTTAACAAAGTCATCTAACGTTTCAGGAATAGTTAAAACTGCTTTGTTGTCTTTATTTAAAACGAAAACTTGGTTTTCGTTTTTATTTACGTCTTTTACGAGTTGTATCATTTGTGTCGATTTATATTATTGCAAATATAATATTTTTAGACTCAACTAAAAAACAAGAGATGTTAGAAGTATGTTATTGTATTATAAGTACCTTAAAAGGATAAAATATTGAATTAGATTTAAAAATTATCGAATAACGATAAATATGTATTGTTTTATAAATAAATATTTTTATTTTTGATTACAATTAAATTAATAACGATGGTAAAAATAACTTCTTTTCTGCTGACTTATGTTATCACAAATGTGTGTCCTACTTTTTCTAATAATATTGAGAATATCGAGATTGATACTACTGATGTAGTTGTATCCACAATAATTAATGAAGATGAAAAAGAATTGATATTATGAAATTAAAACTACTTACAGTACTCTTATTAATAGTTTATGTCTTATCATTTACAACTCATTTTAAAGATTTTTTAGATGGGTATAAAGATGGTTACTGTGCTACAATAAATGGAACAGAAATCTTCAATTTACGTATTGAACAACTTGATAACGTCGAGTTTTTAACTCCTAATACTAATACAACTATTACTAAAGATGTAGGTGTTACGACAGTAAAAATAGAAACTAAAGATATAATTCCAAATTACTTTATAATACCTAAAGCCATTGTAATGTTCGGTTTTGTGTTATTAATTCCTGCTATTTTTATTGTTTTATATACGTATTTAAAAAACTTTTATAAAGGTGATATTGTCAGTAAAAGACAGATTAACAATCTGAAATTTATAGGTTACGCTCATTTAGTGTATGCTCTAGTAGAGAATTTTTTAATTCTAACAGATAATATACATGGGAAAAAGGTAGCTGAGTTTTATAATTTAACTTTTATAAAAGACGAATATGACATAACGCTATTCTTTATTCCTTTAATTTTGCTGATGATTGTAGAGGTATTAAAACAATATTTGCGACTTAAAGAAGAACAAGAACTAACTATATAATATATTCCCCGTATGTCAATAATAGTGAACTTAGATGTAATGATGGCAAAGCGAAAAATATCGCTTAATGATTTAGCAGAGAAAGTTGGTATAACTGTAAGTAATTTATCTATATTAAAAACCAATAAGGCAAAAGCTATTCGATTTAGTACTCTAGAAGCAATTTGTAAAGAACTTAATTGCCAACCTGGAGATATATTAGAATATCAAATTAGTGAATAAAAAAAGACTGTTTTAACAGTCTTTTTTTATTGAACATAGTTCTTTTCTATAACAACAATTAACCACCAAATTATTGGGACACTTTCTACCCAAAATAACGTAAAAAATTTTGTTCTCTGGGGTGAAGCAAACCAGATGAAAAACAAGGTTAATAAAACGATAACTAAGTTATTCCACGCTTGTATAGGTTGGAACCCATCCTTAAAGAATTCTATAATATAAAATGGAATTAATAACGATGCTAAAAGCCACTTTGTTCTTTTAATACCTAATGTTTGCGGTATTGTTTTTAAATTGTTTTCATCAAATTGTAAATCAACTATCTCGAATATTCCAATTAATATTAATACTAAGATAAAACGTTGGATAAATTTAATAACAATATCTAATGTGATTGGGAGCTCTGCATTGACTATTGGAACTATTAAGGTGACAGTAGCCCAACAAAAACATACGATGTAAACTTTAATTCCAGCTAGGTTACGCAAGTTGGGGATTCTACTATTTATGGGAATAGCATAGAATATCGAAAGCACCAATAAAGATAAAGTAACTAGTTGAGCATTTATATTTAATTGGAAAAAACAACATGTTCCAATCAATAATGCCATACAGCTAATAGAGGTAATAAACTTTAATTTAGGCGTCAGTTCTTTTCGAAGTCTATATACTAATGTAGCATATTTTATAAAGTTGTAAGAAAAAAGTGTACCACTGAATGCCATTAATGAAACATATAAATCAAAAGGTAAATGACAGAAATAAAATGTCATCTGAACTAATGCAAAAACAGCTAAGGAAACGTGAACACTTCCATTCAAATAAAAATTGACTATTGGATTTTTTAACAAATTCATAAAAAATGCTGCGATATTCTTTCAAAGAATGATTACTTTCCAAAATTAGTGGTTATTCACGTACAAATCTCGGATTAATGGTTATTTTTGTGTACTTAAACACAACTTTATATTATTGTCCAAATGAAAACAAACGCATTTGCATTAAGACACATTGGTCCTCGTCCTGAGGACTTAGCAGAAATGTTTAAAACTGTAAAGGTTGATAGCATTGATCAATTAATCGATGAAACGTTTCCAAGCGCTATTCGTCTAAAAGAAGATTTAAAACTTGCACCTGCAATGACGGAGTATGAATATTTATCATATATCCAAGCATTAGGTAACAAGAATAAAATATTTCGTTCATATATTGGATTAGGTTATAACGAAGCTGTTGTACCTGCTGCAATTATTAGAAACGTATTCGAAAACCCAGGGTGGTATACAGCTTATACTCCTTATCAAGCTGAGGTTGCACAAGGTCGTTTAGAGGCTTTATTAAATTTCCAAACTACAGTTATCGAATTAACAGGAATGGAGATTGCTAATGCTTCTTTATTAGATGAATCTACATCTGCAGCAGAGGCAATGATTTTATTGTTTGATGTTAGAACAAGAGATCAAAAGAAAAATAACGTTGTTAAATTCTTTGTTTCTGAAGAGATTCTACCTCAGACATTATCTGTTTTACAAACACGTGCTACTCCTTTTGGAATTGAATTAGTAGTGGGGAACCACGAAGAGTTTGATTTTTCAGATGAGTATTTTGGTGCAATATTACAATACCCTGGTAAACATGGTGTAGTAAGTGATTACTCAGATTTTATTAATACTGCAAAACAAAAAGATATTAAAGTTGCTGTAGCAGCTGATATTCTTTCTTTAGTAAGTTTAACTCCTCCTGGAGAAATGGGAGCTGATGTTGTGGTAGGTACTACACAACGTTTTGGTATTCCATTAGGATTTGGTGGACCGCACGCTGCTTATTTTGCTACTAAAGAAGAATATAAACGCAGTATGCCAGGACGTATTATTGGAGTGTCAAAAGATGCTGAAGGTAATAGAGCACTACGTATGGCATTACAAACTCGTGAACAACATATTAAACGTGAAAAAGCTACTTCTAATATTTGTACTGCTCAAGTATTATTAGCTGTAATGGCAAGTTTTTATGCTGTTTATCACGGACCAAAAGGACTTAAAAATATCGCAAGATTAGTACATGCTAAAGCTGTTACATTGGCTTATGGTCTTGAACAATTAGGAATTAAACAAATAAACCCAACTTTCTTTGATACAATACTTGTAAAAGCAGATGCTGAAAAAGTAAAAGAAATAGCTCTAAAACATGGTGTTAACTTTAACTATGTTGATGCAGATACTATTTCTATTTCAATGAATGAAACAGTTGAGTTAAAAGATATAAATACAATCGTTAGTATTTTTGCAGAGGCAATTGGTAAAAAGCCTTTCGAAGTTACTGCTATCGATGAGAGTACAATTAAATATCCTGCTAAATTAAAACGTACTACTGAATTCTTACAGCACGATGTATTCAATAGCTATCATTCAGAAACTGAATTGATGCGTTATATCAAAAAGTTAGAAAGAAAAGACTTAGCATTAAATCATTCGATGATTTCATTAGGGTCATGTACAATGAAATTAAATGCAGCAGCTGAAATGTTACCATTAAGCAATGCTCAGTGGAATAATATTCACCCATTTGTGCCTGCTGATCAAGCACAAGGATATTTAGAAATGCTAAAAGATCTAGAAAATAAGTTAAGTGTAATTACTGGTTTTGCTGGAACTACACTACAACCAAATTCTGGTGCTCAAGGTGAATATGCTGGTTTACTGACTATCCGTGCGTACCACCATTCAAGAGGTGACTTCCAAAGAGATATTGCTCTTATTCCTGCGTCTGCGCATGGTACTAACCCTGCATCTGCTGCTATGGCTGGTATGACAGTGGTGGTTACTAAAACTACGCCAGAAGGAAATATTGATGTTGTAGATTTAAAAGCTAAAGCAGAGCAATACAAAGATAGATTATCTTGTTTAATGGTTACTTATCCTTCTACACATGGTGTATATGAGTCAGCTATTATGGAAATAACTAAGATTATCCATGATAATGGAGGACAAGTATATATGGATGGAGCAAATATGAACGCGCAAGTTGCCATTACTAATCCTGCTAATATTGGTGCAGATGTTTGTCACTTGAATTTACACAAAACATTTGCTATTCCTCACGGTGGTGGTGGACCAGGTGTAGGACCTATCTGTGTTGCAGAACATCTAGTAGAGTTTTTACCTACTAATCCAGTAGTAAAAGTTGGAGGTGAGAATGGAATTACTGCTATTTCTGCTGCTCCTTATGGATCTGCATTAGTTTGTTTAATTTCTTATGGATACATCTCTATGTTAGGTACAGAAGGGCTTAAGAAAGTAACTCAACAAGCTATTTTAAATGCCAATTATTTAAAAACTCGTTTAGAAGAACATTACTCTATTCTTTATACAGGAGAGAAAGGACGTGCTGCACACGAGATGATTTTAGATGTTCGTGAATTCAAAGAAAAAGGAATTGAAGTAACTGATATTGCTAAGCGTTTAATCGATTACGGTTTTCACGCACCTACAGTTTCTTTCCCAGTAGCTGGAACTTTAATGATAGAGCCAACTGAGAGTGAAAGCAAAGAAGAGCTTGACCGCTTCTGTGAAGCAATGATTTCTATTCGTAAAGAAATTGAAAATGCAACACTAGAAAACCCTGTAAATGAGTTAAAGAATGCTCCTCATACATTAGCATTATTAACATCTGATAATTGGGATTTACCTTATTCAAGACAGAAAGCTGCATATCCACTACCTTATGTTGCTGAGAATAAATTATGGCCTTCAGTGCGTCGTATAGATGATGCTTTTGGAGATAGAAACCTAGTTTGTTCTTGTGCTCCTATTGAAGTTTATATGGAGAACTAGAATAATAAAACATAAATAAAAGAAAGCCTTCAATAATAATTTGAAGGCTTTCTTTTTTATTTATACATAAATTACTTCTGGGACAAAGTAAGTTAATCTATTATTGTAAAAATGCTTTAAAGAGATTGATTTATCTACCATCACAAGGACTCCTATATTTAGAATACTTCGTTGATCTTCTTCGTTGTTGATCATCTTTCTTTTTATAGATTTTCCATATAGTTTAAATCCTTTGTTTATAAGCTTTTCTAAGATACTCTTTAGCTCCGTGTTTAATTGAGCAAGCTCTTTTTCGTTATCTAGTTTTTCGGAATATTCTTTTATTTTTTCAAATAAAGATTCTATCAAGTTGTGATTTTCACCTTTGCTTGTATTAGTATCAAATAAAAAACTATCTATTCCATTTATAGTATCTTTTAATACTCCAACACAATTAATATAATTGAGATATTCTAAATCTTTGTTTATTTCTAATTTTTGATCATCATCTTTGTTTTGCATTGACCGTACCCATTGTTCATGCTCTTTTTTAATGATAAGCAAAACTCTATCTGTAAAGGATTCTGGATAAGAATAGAGATAGTTAAAATCGTGTTTACACAACAATAAGTATTCTACTGAAGTACTTTCGTAATAATTGTTGAGTGAAGTCTCTGTGATTAATAATTCATATCCTTGTAGTGATTCAGTGGAATTATTGTTTGATGAAATTTCTAATTTGTTTTTGCAAATAGCACAACAATTTCCTGATTCTTTCCAAAGTTTCTTTTTTGTTTCTCTACCTATGTTCATACTATTTTTAATTGTAATTCAACAAGTTCACTAAGTAGTAGTGTTAGTCAACAAGATAGTATAGATATAATGCTAGCAAAAAAAGTAATCAAATAAAAAAGACACTTGTATTACTTTCTTCAAATTATTTGAATAACATAGTAGTAGAGGAGGTGTTCTATAACTAAGTTATCAACAATTTTGTTGATAACTTATAAGGTTATTAATGTTAAAAAGTGGATAACTGCGTGATTTTATTTTAAGTTGTTGCTGTTTAGATAATTGTATTTTTATTTAAGGTATAATATGATAAATTTTATTTACTTATTGGACTATGTTATCAACATTTATCCCTTAGTTTTTATTTGTATATATTACTTATCAACACTGTTATTAACATTGTTGTCAACATTCATAGCGTTACCTTTAAAATATATATTTTTAATTAGTTCATCATAGACCTCATTTTGAGTGATGATACTTTCGTTACCAAGAATTATTATTTGTTCTTTTGCTCGAGTAAGTGCTACATTTAGTTTTCGGTCAACTGTGGCAGTATCGTTGAGGTTTATTAAACTAGCTAATTGGTAAACATTATTTACTGTCAATGAGTAAATAATGATATCTCTCTGTCCACCTTGAAAACGCTCAACAGTATCTACTGTAATATGTTCACATTCATCGTCAAAATGTGTTTCTAGTTCTTGTTTTATTAGTGCTATTTGGTTTTTAAAAGGAGCAATAATACCTATTTGCTTGCTAATATTCAAAGAGCGATTATTATATGAGTAGATTCTTTGTAATGTCTTAATAATTTGACATACTAATTTTGCTTCTACAATAGAAGTCTTAGCAAATTGTTCTTCTATATTGTTTTTTACATTGAGAAAGATCATTCTCTCTTTGGAAAGCAGTTGTGTTAATACAGTGTCATCTGGCGCTTTGTAGTTGAAGTCCACAACTTGTCGTTGCAGATGATTCTTAATATCCAACGTTAAGTTTTCTAACCAATATGCTTCTTTTAGTTTACCATCGTAAAAAGCAATATTTGGGAAGCTTGCAATTTCACGATGCATTCTACCTTGATAGGTTAAAGTGTCATAGGCATAATCTAAATGATTCTTTTCGCAATAGTTAAATAACCTTTCAAATAAGGAATTTCTTTTATTATATAAACCTATTTCTTCAAGTAGAGTGTTTTTTGTTTTTGTATTTTCTTCACTTTGTAAAACAATAGCTGGTAACTGTTTATGGTCACCAATCATTATAAATTTATGACATTGGGCTAGTATACCAATGATTTGAGGCTCTAAGATTTGTGATGCTTCATCAATAATGGCAACATCAAACTTTTTGTGTCGTAGAAGGTCTGTATTTGCTGAAGCAGTGGCTACTGTAGCTATATATATGCGGTTATGATCTATAATCTTACGTAAACTATCTCTATTAAATTTACCCTTTCTTTTTAGTGTTGCCCTTTTTTCTTGTTCTATTATTTCATTTAATAGAAATGGTCGGAAATTGATATCTGAGGATAATCGATGACCTAGGCGAATAAATGGTAATGATGATTGTTCATAAGTAGTAATGTCGATTTCTAGCGTATCGCAAATAGCATAGCACAATTCATCTATAGCCTTGTTCGTGTAAGCTAATAGTAATATATTTTGAGAGGTATTGTTATATAACTCACTAATTAATTCTTTAATAATATGTGATGTTTTCCCTGTGCCAGGAGGACCATTTAAAATAAAGTAATCTTTTGCCGAAAGAGCATTATTAATTATTGTATTCTGTTCACTAGATAGATACTCTTTTTTAAATCCATAATTTGTAAGCTTTTCTGGCTTTTCTATTGTTAATAGCAGATTCTTTATTCTTTGTGGAGAGTTTATAAAAGTAAATAAACCTTTATACATACTCTGAAAAGAGGAATCCATAAAGTCACGCTCTAGAGCCCAATATTTAAAGCGGTTGAAATAGGTTACGTTATTCTGCTTGTATCTAAAGATGACTTCGACTGTATCTTTTTTGATACTTTTTATATTACATTTAAATACTTGGTGGTTAGTAGCATTGTCATATTCTCCCATAAATGGATATAAAATACAAATCTCCCCTTCGCGAAAACTTGCAAAACTATCTATTGTATTTCTTTTAAATAAGATACTTTTTTCATCAGAATGAATATGGTTTTCTTTTATCTCTAGATTATATAAAATACTATATGAATCCAGTTTTTCCTTAAAGCTCTTATTCCATAAGCTTGCTAATGATTGTCCACTGTCATATTCATTATCACCATATTTATTAATGCGTTGTTCATTTGCAATAAATTGTACAAAAGATAAAAAGTAAACTTGTTCTAGACCACTGGCTGTAATTAGTGGTCTTAGCATAGCTTGATATTGCTTATGCAATAATTCTTTAAACTTCGTGCTTGTATTTTTATCAACAATAGTATTGACATTAATCTTTTGCAATAGATTAGCAATGTCATATAGCGTTCCCTCTTGAAGAATATGTTCATTAATAATAATCTTATTGCGCATTTCGCATATCTCTTGGATACGTGACATATTAATATGATCAGAGCGCAGATTACCTTTATGAACTTTACTATAAAAAATGAAGCCATTAATAATATTATCGTCCCCTATTTGATGCAATGCAATATTGTTTGTTTGTGACAACCTCAAAAAGTACATAAATAGCTGAGCACTATGATTATTTCTTACATTCACTCCTGTATCAGGGTAAGGACCACTTCCTGATTTCAGTTCAACTATAACAAATCTATTGCTCTTTTGATTATGATGTAGTATATCTAATCGTCCTTGTATTCCAAAAGTATTATTTAAAAAAGACGGCTCTAGTGCGATAGCGTGAGAATCACTAATACCATAGGTAGGGAACTCCGTAAGAACGACTTTTTTTATTGTATCAAAATGCTTTTCACAGTCAGCTGCATAAAGCAGAAAATCTTCATGAGTCTTGATATCATTACAGAATAGATGTTCTAATGGTGCATTTTGAAAATGTTTTAAAAATACCTGATTGAAATCTACAGTAAAATTGTTTTTGTCTTGACCTATTAATTCATCTATAACTAGATTGGCAAAGTTTCCAATAAGTAAATATTTACTGTTGCTAACTTCTTCAAACTTTGAACGTAAAAAATGTAGGGGAGATGAACCAAAATCTTGAAAGCATTCAGCTATACTAGAAACATCTAATAAATAATCAGGTTCTAGCACTATTATTTTTGGATAATAGATACCATCATTATCTATACCTATGCCTACCAAGTATAGTAAAGCATAAGGCCACAGTTTATTTACAGACGAAAAAGTATTGTTTATTTCTATATCATTAATCTTTACTTTTATTTCTTGACTATTAGAATCTGAACTGCTTAGGCAAATTAGAAAATCATCTTCTTTATATAAAAAAGTTACTTTTTCTTTTTCGATATAAGAAGAGAATTGACTTTTATTTTGTGGTCTTCTATGTTGTATTGTTGGAAATAATGAACGATTAAGATCTGGTATAGGTACATTAAATACTTGACTTACAAATTCATTACTATCCATCCAGTAGGTAGGAAAATAAAGAGGAGAAGGAACAATATTTATTGTAGATAGCTCATTCGTATAAATTCTAAAGTCATGTATTTTTTTAGATACTTTATACTTGCTGCATATAAATGAAAGTCTACTAAATAGGTTTGAAAATACTGCTTTCTCATTTTTCACTACCTGTTTTGAAAGCCTATCTATTAGCTTATATAATTGGTCATATTGATCACTAAGAGGTAACTTATCACAATTGTTATAAATACTAATTAATGTATTAAAATACATTTCAGATGAAGGGAATCCAAACATAATGAGTTTACAATAATTACTAGTTGTTCTTAATCCTAAAAAAATGGAGTTTTCTTAAGGGAATAAAGTTACTAACTAATATATTGTTAGATTACTTAGTAACTTTAATTTTATTTGAATTTAATGGATGTGTATAGATATGATATCCTTTTTGTTCTATTTGTAAATATTTATCTCCAAATATACGTTCTACAATCTTTGGGATGAATTGATAGCTTACAAAGTATTCAAATTCTCCTTTTTCCATTTCTTCTTGAGAGTACCATGCAGGCACCAGTGAATAATTTAATTTAAAAGGTATTTTTAAACTAATAAAATCATGTGCTTTTACTACAATAAAATCATTAATCTTCTTTGTCGCTGTCTTGGCTTTCCATTTTTCAAAAACTTTATCAATATTGCTATTTGCTTCTATAATTAATGGAATGTCTGAATTATTTTCTTTATCTACTAAATGTTGATCAATTAGGAAAACAGTACTTTCATATGCACCGGCAAGGGTTGCGTTGTAGGCAAGCTCTGATACATCCCAAGGAAACCAATAATCATAATTACTGTTGTTTTCAATAATCAACGTAACCATACTATTGTCTTTTATATCATCATTTAATATTCGCAATGAAATATCTCCTTCTATATTTTGGGCAAGACTATAATTAACTGTAAGTAGTAAAAGAAGAAAAGAGGTATAGAATCTAAATAACATTATGTTGTTTTTTTGTTGCAAGATAACTAATCCTATATTCTCTGTATAATTTTAAAAAAAATCAAAGCAAATAAGTTTTTTATTTAGAGTCGTTATAAATAAATTTACACAATAATTGAAAAACATACTAAAAACACATGAGTAAATTTAGATTATTAGCGCTTAGTGCTTTTACCTTTATTATTGGGATTACCAGTATTAGTGCGCAAGAGAACATCGTAATAGGGCAAACTTTTCCTATAAAAGCAACTAAGTTAAATGAAGATCGTGAAATACAGATTTATTTGCCTAAATCATATTCTGAAAATCAAGATAGCACACAAGCTTATCCCGTTATCTACTTATTAGATGGTGAGAGTAATTTTAATTATTTATCTGCATTTATCGAAAAGCTGTCTAGATATCCTTACCCAGCAATACCCGAGATGATTATAGTTGGTGTTAAGAATACAAATAGAACAAGAGATTTAACTCCTTCTCAAAAGAGAGAAGAAACAATGAATAAAGCTCAAAAAGATAGAATACAAAGGGAAAGTGGGGGCAATGATATTTTCTTTTCTTTTCTAAAAGATGATTTGATGCCATACATAGATAATAAGTATCGAACTACTGGTTATAATATTTTGATTGGTCATTCATTTGGTGGGATTACTGCTTTAAACAATCTTTTAAATTATACAGATATGTTTAATGCCTATATCGTCCACGACCCTAGTGTTTGGTGGGATGCACAATATGTTTTAAAAGATTATCAGAATAAATCAAACCATGATTTTAAAAAGCGCAAATTATTCCTTACTCAGGTAGGTGAGAGAGAAAGTGGAGGACATTTAAGTGATCATTATACCAGCATTAAGCAATTCAAAGAATTATTAGATAATAGCCATTTCAAGAATTTGAGTTATCAGTATCAGCAATATGATGATGAAGACCACAGTACTATTGTCTTAAAAGGTAACTTAGATGGATTGCGTTATTTGTTTGAGGACTATCGCGTTAATTTTAAAGAGTTAAAAACAAACCCAAACTTATTAAAAGATGCTTTTGCAAAAGTATCGGCTGAGTTAGACTTCTCTTTTTATCCGAGTGAAGCTTATCTAAAAAGTATCGTTTCTTATTTTGTAAGTAGTGATGCAATTAAAACAGCAGAAGAAACTGTTGCATATTGTCTATCAATATACCCTGACAGTGACATAAGTGATTTACTAAAAAAGAAAAAGTAATCAAGACTTATAATTCGAATAAAAAAGCCTCTTTATGACATGATAAAGAGGACTTTTTTATTAATAATCTATTTGATATTACGCTTTGTTTTTGTTGAATAGTATTACAAGTGTCACAGAGGTAAGCACAAATAGTAATCCTAGCGCAGACATGAAATCAAAATGTTCTGCAAAGAATAGTGTTCCTACTAAAACAGCTACTACAGGCTCCATTGAACCTAATATTGAAGTTATTGTTGATCCTGCATGTTTTACTGCAAGTACAAGACATAAATCTGAAATGAATGTAGCAAAGAAGCCTAGTAAAATAAGATTCATCCAATCTTTTGGAAGCGTTATAGGTTCTATACCCGTTGTGAATGATGCATAAAATAAGAATATTAAACACCCCATCAATAACACGTAAAAAGTCAATGAATCAAAATTCATTTCAGAAATTCTAGACTTATTTAAACCTACGATATATAATCCATACGTAAAAATGGTAATCGATGATAACAGTAGCCCTTTAAATAGTGCAGGAGAAGCCTCTCCATGCCAACACATCATCGCTACTCCAATTAATGATAATATCGAGGCAATTAGTAGTACAATTGACTTCTTCTCTTTGTAAAAAACAATCATTACGATACTCACAAAAATAGGATATAGAAAGTGTACTGTCGTTGCGAGACCACTAGCTATATATTCATACGAGTCAACGATAAACTTGGCTGTTGCGGCATATAATAAGGCCAAGAAAAAGACGACTGCTAAATCTTTAATTGTAATTTTTAAACTTGTTTTTTTGTAAATACATACTGCACCCATAGTAGCAGATGAAAACAAAAATCGATAAAATAGAATGGTCGGTATGCCGATTGCCGCCACTCCTTCAGGTCGCAAATCTTGTACAATTAATGGTAAGGAAAATAAAGGAACCAAACCAAATGTACCAGAAGAGATTAATGCGAAGAAAATGCCCTTAAGGTTTTTCATTGTTTATAAAGTTTACAAATTAAAAATTCGGCGCAAAGATACATTATCATATCTGCTACAAGTAATTTAATATTCTATAATTCTCTTAAAGCTTGTGATTGTTAGAATGCTTACTGATTATACACTGCGATAATTAGGTGTATATAATGAGTGGAATATTTAGTTTTTATATATAAAAGTGTAAAAATGACTTTTTATTTTTTAGTCGTTGGTTAAAAGCTTGTATAAATAGTAACAATATAAAAAAATGAAGCTATGATTAAGAATATTGCAATAAATGGTTGTTTCAGATAAGGTAAATATGTATTTTGCCGTTCATCAAACAAAAAACAAAAACAATTATGAAGATTAACACTAGGTTAGACTCAATACTTAAAAATACAGTATTGGGGATTGCCCTTATTTCTACAACTATTACTACAGCTCAGCAACAAGATCCTATCATTGATGCCATTGTAAAAGAAGGTACTGAAAACTCACAGTTAAAGAATTATGCATTTGAATTAATGGATGTTATAGGTCCTCGCTTAGTTGGAAGTCCTCAGATGATGCAAGCCCATAATTGGGTTGTCAATCAATATCAACAAATGGGATTAGAAGCGAGAAATGAAGAATATGGAACTTGGAGAGCTTGGGAAAGGGGAACAACTCAGATAACTATGACTTCACCGCGTATTAAATCTTTAGAAGGAACACAATTAGCATGGAGCCCTTCTACTAAAAAGAATGGGATAGACGCTGAGGTAATCGTACTAGGTAATGTACAGAATAAAGAAGAATTCGAAGCGTGGCTTCCAACAGTTAAAGGAAAGTTTGTCCTTATTTCTCAACCGCAAATAACTGGGCGCCCTGATTATCAGTGGAAAGAATATGCAACAGAGGAATCATATGATAAGATAAAACAACAACAAGCTGAGGTAACTAAAGAATGGAGCCAACGCATTAAAAACACAGGATATACCGCTAAAGAATTACCTAAGGTGTTAGAGGACGCTGGCGCAGCAGGAGTTGTGATGTCTTATTGGACTGGTATAATGGGAGCTAATCGAATTTTTGGTGCGGAAACTAAAAAAGTACCTACGATAGATTTATCTGTAGAAGATTACGGCTTATTATATCGATTAGCTGAGAATGGAAAAACTCCAAAAATTAATGTCAACGCACAATCTAAAGATTTAGGTACTGCAAAGACATATAATTCAATAGCTGAATTAAAAGGTGGAGAGAAAGCAGATGAGTACATTGTGTTATCAGCTCACTTAGATAGTTGGGATGGTGGTACAGGAGCTACTGATAATGGTACAGGAATTATCACTATGATGGAGGCTACACGTATATTAAAAAAAGTCTTACCTAATCCAAAGCGTACAATTATAATCGGTAATTGGGGAAGTGAAGAACAAGGGTTAAATGGTTCTCGCGCATTTGTAGAAGATCATCCTGAACTACATGACAAAATACACGTAGCATTTAATCAAGATAATGGTACAGGACGCATTGCTAATATTACGGGACAAGGTTTTTTGAATGCTTATAAATATATTACAGATTGGCTATATGCAGTTCCTGAAAATTATAAAAAGGATTTGAAAACACATTTTCCGGGATCGCCTTCAGGAGGTGGGTCTGATCACGTTTCTTTTGTCAGTAAAGGGATACCTGCATTTTCTTTGAGCTCTTTAAGCTGGGGGTATGGTAATTACACTTGGCATACCAACAGAGATACAGCCGATAAAATTGTATTCGATGATATTCAAAGTAATGCAATCTTAATAGCAATCCTAGTGTATAAAGCAAGTGAAGAAGAAGAAATGGTTGACAGAGAAAAGGTCGTACTTCCATTAGATAATAAAGGGAATAGACAAGAATGGCCTCAATCAAAGGGACCAAAGCGCACTGTGCAATAATTAGATACTTTATAACTAAAAAAGAGATGCTCGACTAGCATCTCTTTTTTGTTATAAGTAAGTATTACTTATCTTTAAATATAGCTTTAATGACTTTTCCTTTTGCATGGGGTAGTTCTACGTCTAGTAGTTCTGCCATTGTACTAGCAACATCAATTTGTTCATAATTATCATTGATAATTGTGTTTTGTTTGAAATCAGGACCAAGTGCAAAGAACTCTATATGTCTACATCCATCACAAGAATCTCCATGATTTACATAACCATCTTTATGTCCTTGTGTATGTCTGCCGTGATCATTTGTCACGATGAATGTAGTTTTATCTTTGTAATTTGGTAGTGATTGAATATCATTCCAAATTGTCTTAATAGACTCATCAGTTCTTGTTATCGCACGGATGTAATCTGCATATCTTTTAGCGTGACCATAACTATCTACATCCTTTAAATTGATGACAATGATATTAGGTTGATACTCTCTCATTACACTTCTTGCAACAGCCATTGTTATCTCATCGCTTCTATAACCAGTACCAAGACCACCTACTCCGGCATCTACACTTGGCATATATTGATTATGCCAATCAATATGCTTAGTGTTAGCTAATACCTCTAACTTATCTTTAGAAACTATTACCCAAGCTTTATTTGGGTCAGCTTTTTTGTCTTTAATCCAATGTTGTAAAACTGAAGGATAGGTAGGTAATTCTTTACCATTATTTCTTATAGAATCGTAAACACCTGTTAATAATGCGGTATGACCAGCATTTGTATTAGTCAGTCCATTGATTTGAAAATCACTGATAAAAACTCCTTGCTTTAATAATTCCACTCTGTTAGGAATGTATTTTTTATTTTTCTCTAACCAAGTTTCTGTCATTCTAGGTCCATCTATGACTAGTAGAATCACATTTTCTGTCTTATATTTTTTTTGGTCTACAGGTGGGGTAATCGGTGCTTCTTCTACAGGCGGTTTTTTTGTAGTGTCAGCGGGTTTGTTGTCATCATTACTACATGCTATAATTGCAAAGCATGCTAAGAGTAGTACAAGTTTTTTCTTCATTTTGTATATTGTTTTATAAGCCAAAGGAAGAATTTATAGAGGAATTAAAGTAAAAATTGTAATTATCGAATTGTAAAACAAGTATGAAGATTATGTTTTGTAATAATTTGAAATATTTTAAGCAGCGAAATATATATTTGAGAATTGAATTTTTCTAGTGTTAATGTTAAGTAATCACTCACAAGTGAGGAAGTAGTAAACAGTATCTGAAAGTGTACTAAGCCTAAAATGTTGTTTTCATCAATAAATTTTATTAAAATAAATAGTGAGATTTTATAGAAAGGTATAGTATTTGAAAGTGAAGATGACGTTTGTCTTTATTTGAGTTGCAATAAAAAGCGAATTAATGAATTAGAAATAATTATAATAAATCATTCTATGTTAAAGAGTCAAATCTTAAAATCATTACTTGTTTTAGCTATTTTAAGTCAAGTAATATTTACGTCAGCGTATGCTCAATCATCAAGTAAAGCTGGATTACACCATGAAATTGTAGTTGCGGAAGAAGAAGATAACTATATCGATACTTTCACCGCTGATAAACTAGCTACCATAACTCCCCAAGAGAGTTTAGAAATTTTAATGGAGGGGAATAAACGTTATCTAGCAAATTCAAAAAAGAATCGCGATTTAGCTCATCAGAGAACAAAAACGAAATATAATCAATTTCCACATGCGATTGTTTTGAGTTGTATGGATAGTAGAGTACCACTTGAGAGTATATTTGGTCAAGGGATTGGTGATATGTTTAGTCTGCGAGTAGCAGGAAATGTGGTTAGTGATGAGATTATCGGAAGTATGGAATACGCGTGTAATCTCGTAGGTACAAAACTAATTTTGGTTGTTGGGCATAGTAGATGTGGTGCTGTTACAGGAGCTTGCGACCATGTTAGTTTTGATAAACTAGATACCGTTTTGGAACGCATTTCACCATCTATTGATGAGGTTAGAAAGAAAAATCACAAAGGAGAATTATCTAAAGCTGATTTCATTGAGGAAGTAAGTAAAGAGAACGTGAGAAATGTCGTAAAGCAAATACCTCAAATCAGTGAAGAGCTGAGAGAGCTCATTGAGAAAGGGCAATTAGCGATAGTAGGAGCCTATTATGATGTGGCTACCGGAGAAGTTATTCTTTTAGACAAAATTGAAGATTAAATTACCCTATAGAAAATGGAGGGTGTTCTTATAACGTGAGTTCTATTATAATAAAAAGATTCATCGTGGCTCTCCTTCGGTTCAAAGAGTACAGATTAGTATATTTGTTTGATGAGTGAACATATTTTTAAAGACATAATAAAAACTTGGTGCTTTATCATTTCGTTTGTTCTATAAATATCGTAGAAGTGTTTTATCAGAAGATGTTGAAAATATTTTGGTTGAAGTTTGTAACCAGATTTCAGAATGCTATGGAATTCATTTGGTTGAAATCGGAGCAGCTGAAAATCACGTACATTTTTTAATTTAAAATATACCAAAGATTTCTGTTGAGATTATTATTAGAACAATGAAGAGTATTACAGCTAATGAGATTTTTCGATTACATCCAGAAGTGAAAAACTGATTTTTTGGAGGAGTAGATATTATGTAAATACAGTTGGACAATATGAAAAATGAGGATGTAATTAAGAAATACATTCAAAATCAAGGAGAAGAAAGACTGTTTATAAATCATTCAACAAAAATTAACTTCTACTATCTTTTGAGCAATGAGATACCTCGAGGCTATGCCTTGGGGTAGTTCATTCAAATTATACCTTGCTATTGACTCTCTTTTTGACATACTATCACCTAAATAATGGTATTATTAATAAGTGAACAAAATTAAATATCCCAAATATGATCTTTATCTTCTAATGCTTTTTGAGTACTTTCAATGCTTGATAAATCTTTGAAAGGTGAACTTGCAGCTAGTTGATTAATATTATCTAATCCCATAGCTAATACTTGAATATTATTTGTTGCTAAGGCATGATCTACAATCTGAAATAATTTTTCAAAGTTTCCTTTACGCTCATCAAATGTTTTATCTAAATATGCCAACATCACTTCTTTTTGAGCATTAATTTTAGAGATATATTTATCTCGCTGTGCTTCAATTTCTTTACGTTTAGTTTTTTGTACTTCTGTAAATTTAGAAACTTCACTTGCCTTATTTACTAAGTCCTTAAGTACTAAAGCTGCTTCAGTTGGATTACGCGCTGCACTTACTGCTAAAGTATTTAAACTTTGATGTAAGTTTTTCTCAAATTGATCGGCATTTTTATATTTAGCATCGTCTTCTTCTGGTAAAAGAACTTCTCCTTTAGAAATAGGGGATTCATTTATTTTTAGATTTCCTTTTTCTTCATTAGAATTATTAAAGATCTGATTTAGATCAACCTTAACCTTACCCTTTGATATTTCGTTAACTTTATCATTTGCAACACCTAATATAATCTCTTTATTCTTAGTTAATAATTCATTTGCTGAAGTACTAATAGTTTCTTTATTTTGTTCTATTAATTTGTCTTTTAATTCATTTAGTATATTTTTACCAATATTGAATAATGAATTTTTAGCCATAGTTTACAATATTTGTGTTTAATATTTGGTTAGTATTTTGAATAATCTGAGCTGATTTAACAGATGTATTTCCTGTTTCATCCAAAAGAGGTGTTTGTGCCAATTCACTCATTGATTTAGCTAATAATCCTAACCTTTGGAAAACAATATTATAATACATATTATCTGTTACATAATCTACCGATAACGGTTCAAGATAATCTATTTCTGCACGTATACGTACTTCTAATTTTTTAGTTACATTACTTAATTCGTTAGTTCGTATATTTATTCCATCTAAAACACTCCATAAGACTTCCATATCTGCTACATGAGTTTCTACTTGTTTTTGATACTCTTTTGCTTCAGTTAATTTTTTTGAATAATAAGTTGATGCAATAAGTCCAGCAACTATTAATCCAACTCCAGCAGTTGCTCCCATTGTAATTCCAGACAATACAGTTGCTCCAGCAGCCACACCACCTCCACCAGATGCCAAACTACCACCACCTAACCAAGCTAATGTGGCATTTGTGGCGGCTGCACCACTTAATGTACTAATAGCAGTACCAGTTGATGCAGTTGCCAAAGCTCCAACAGTACTAGTTACTAATACTGGGGTTCCCATTGCGGCAGCTGCCCCTAGAGCACCTACTGTTGCAGAACTTTTTAATGCTTTTGTGGCTTCCATATCCAAACGTTTCATTTTTTGAATAGATTCTGTATTGATACCAATATTATTTAAAATCTGATATTCTTTAACACTATTCTCTCTGTTCATGTCTTTTAGAATCCCTAAGAATCGTCCTGTAGTTTGATTTAAACTTTCTAAACGGTATTTACCAAATTCATTTATGGTTGTATTTAGATTTTTACGAGCTATTTCAGTTATTTTTTGTGCCTCTTCGTAATATTCTTCGCAAGCTTGTTTAAGATTTAATGAACTTTTTCTATCCTGGTAGGCTTGTACACCAACTACTACTTTACCTATTTTTTTTAAGCCAGACAAGAATCCTTTTTTAGTTTTATTCTCATCCTTAGTTTCTTCTTCTTTGCGAATTGCATAATAAATTGATTCTATTTCTTTAAATTGATTTCTTGTTTCTTGATCAATAATTGGTTTATGATTAAACGATTCATCTTGACAGTAAGACTGCTTATTAACTAACTCTTGAATGGTTTGCACGATAACACCTTCATTATACACATCATGTTTAATAACTTTCTGATTTTTATCAAAAATTATATAGTCTCCATCTAAAGTATTGTTCTTGTATTGACTAAGAATATAAAGTTCTCCTGTTAAATAATAAATCTTGCATTCGCCATCTAGTTGATTTCCTTTCCAACTTTGTTTTTTATTTAGCTGACCATTACGGAAGTAAAATTTTTCTAATCCTTGTCTATGTCCATTTTTATCTATAAAATAAGTATTTCTTAATTTTTTACTAGTTGAATCTAAGTTGTCATAATACTTGTTTATAGTTTTTCCATTATTTTTT
>NZ_BAEX01000063.1 GCF_000246945.1 Myroides injenensis M09-0166 | reverse complement strand
GCCCCTCCCCTTTTTCTTCTTTATTATCAATAATTAGCAATACCCATAAGACAAAAAGTTGTTTATAATATATTTTACTAATCCTTAAAAGCATTAAGCTTGAGCACAAGTTCTTCTATATCGCTCCAACAATCCCATAACATGCTTATCGTTTAGAGGCAATTTGTTAAAGAACTAAATTTCTTTCATCTACTATAGGATAATCAATATCATTTTTATTAACTACTTAATCACAGCATACAACAATAGATAGAATAAGTATTGATATAAAACCTTGACTATCCAAGTTTACTTAGTATAGTATCTAGAAATTTTATACGATAATAATTTATTGAACTTGTTCAATCTTTTTCACTTTATAGTCACCCTACATTTGTCATGTAAATTAATTATAAAAAGAAATGACAAAAAATAATGATATAGGACTATTAGTATTACGCATAGCACTTTCTATATTAATGCTATTACATGGAGTTGCAAAATTACAACATGGATTAGGGTATATACAAGGACTCCTAACCTCTTATGGATTACCTACATTTATTTCTTATGGCGTTTATGTTGGTGAAATTATTGCTCCATTGACTATTTTACTAGGATACAGAACTCGACTTGCTTCTGCAATTTATGCCTTTACTTGCGTTGTCGCTATACTATTAGCACATAACGAAAAGATTTTCCAATTGGGCAATCGCGGTGAATGGGCTGTTGAGCTATTAGGACTTTATTTAGCTGGGGCTATTACATTATTCTTTACAGGAGCAGGAAAATATGCATTTTCTACTAAAAACAATTGGGATTAACCTTTAAAAATAATACACATGAAGATACTATACTTAATGGATCCCCTATGCGGTTGGTGTTATGGTAATCACGATAACATGGATAGATTATACCATGACTTTAACGATAAAATTATTTTCGATATTATTCCTGCAGGAATGTGGGTAGGAGATAATAAAAGAATTCAAAGCGAACAAATGGCAAACTTCTTTGTAAAACACGATACAAAGATTGCTGAATACACAAATACTGAATTTGGACAAGCATATTTTAATTTTGTAAAAAACAATCACAATATCGTATTAGATAGTGAAATTCCATCAAAAGCAATTATCACAATTAAAAATATAGATGCTAATAAAACAATGGCTTTTACCTCAGAAATTCAAAAAGCACGTTATCTATATGGGCTAGATTTAAACAATAATGCAACATATACTATAATCTGTGAATTACTGAACATTGATGTCAATACTTTTTTACATCATTTTGAATCAAAGACAATTGAAGAGCTTACGCTAAAAAGCTTTAAAGAAGCTGCAAAATACGCAAGTTCTTATCCTACTCTATTATTACAAACAGATAATCAGTTAATTGAATTAGAGCAAGGATATGAAACTTATGATAACCTAAAATCAAAAATAGCACTCTACTTATAATAAGGTACATAGTTTTTTTTCATAATTAGTTTCCCTAAGTATAAACGAGATTACTGACTTCCCTAATATTTTTCCGAGTAATCTCGTATTACTTAGATCACATTGCAGTAACGTAAAACAAATCAAATAAACAAAGGTTATATAACCTTTTAAAACCAAATTTTATGGATACAACATTTAAAAATATAAATGCAGGAGCACTAAACTTCGAAATCTTTAATGCACAAGTCGATACAAGTTTTGGAGTATCCTCAGTAATTATTTCTGGCGCAACAGATGCAATTCTTATTGATGCTCTTTTTTTATTGGATGACGCTGAAAAGGTTGCATTGCAAATAAAAGAATCAGGCAAAAACTTAAAGGCTATCTATGTATCGCATGGTGATCCTGATTTCTATTTTGGGTTACAAGTTTTCAAAAAACACTTTCCTAATGTAGCAGTATATGCAACTAGCGCTACTGTAGAACATATCAAAGCAACTTCTCAAAAAAAATTAGAAGTTTGGGGAGAGCGTTTAGGAGATGCTTTGCCAAACAATATAATATTACCACAAGTATTAAAAGATAATACACTAGAATTAGAAGGCAAAGAATTACAAATTATAGGACTAGGCTCACATCCGAAAAGAACATTTATATGGATTCCATATATAAAAGCGATTGTAGGCGGAATTAATGTATTTGGTACTACACTAAATTTATGGACTGCTGATGCTTCCACTATTGAGGCAAAAGAACAATGGCTTGAAATATTAGACAACATGTTAGAATTAAATCCGGAAATAGTAATCCCAAGTCATGCAAATCAAGATTCATCATTTGATATTAAAGCAGTTGAACATACCAAAGAATATTTATTATTCTATATAAATGCAATGACAGCAGCATCTAATTCAGCAGAACTAATAGAAGCAATTAAAACTAAATATCCTAATTTAACTTTTGAAACTGCTTTACAACTTGGAGCAAAAGTCAATAAAGGTGAGATGAAATGGTAATCTTTACTCTCCATGCGCTCTATTAATATTTATAAAAAATCAGCATTTATTATGACTAATCTAGCAATTATAAAAAGTACCTATGAAGGACGAAACTCTGAAGAGAATGGTCAAAATCTAGCTAATCATGTAGCTACTGACATTGTATGGACAGAGGCAAAAGGTTTTCCTTATGCAGGTACATATATAGGCATTGAGGCTATAGTAAACAATGTATTTAAACGTTTAGCAGAAGAATGGATAGATTATAAATTTACTCCTCAAACTTATATTTCAGAAGACAATAAAGTTATCGCAATAGGATTATATACAGGCACATATATAACAACAAACAAATATTTTGAAGCTCGAGTGGTCCATATTTGGACACTAAATAACCATAAGATTACGAGCTTTGAGCAAATAGTAGATAGTCACATTGTAGTACAAGCAATGCTCACAAACTAATAAGAGACTAATAAAAAAGGACATCTAGTAGTACTAGATGTCCTCTAACTTTAACTATTAATCAAGTTTAATGAGTCGTGTAACTCAGGTTTTCCTTGTACAAAATCACTTACCCATTCTGTTAATCGTTCAACATCATAAGGAAGTAACTGCTTAATTGCCTTTTGCAATTCTTTGTAAAAAAGCTTTGCATCAAAACTTACATTTTCAAGAATAGTTCGTGTATAATCAAACATCAAACGTGTTTTCATTACTTATAACTTTTTATCTTACTACAATACAAATTTAACAAATAAACTCACACAAAAACCAATATATTATTAATTTTAATAAATTATCAACAAAACAATAACTTTTATAACTATAAAAAGATATTCGATCTATTCTTCTATTCTTACTACAATTTTTCCTATAGTATTACCTTTTTCAATTTGTTGATGTGCTTTGTGAATGTCTTCAAAAGAAAAAACATGACTTACAACAGATTTAATAATTCTTTTTTCTAATAAATCAGCAATTATATTCATATCCTCTCCACTTGAATAAACAGACATAAAATAACTTCCATGCAGATATTTTGATTCTGCAGCTAATCTATCTTCGTTTGTATATCCAGAAGGTAATGTCACTATTGTTCCAAACTTCTTTAAAACTCCAACAGACTTTTTAAAATTAGTTTTACCTATTGCTTCTAATACAAAGTCAATATTAGATAATCTATCTTCAAAATCAGTAATTTTATAATCTATATGTTCATCTGCACCTAAACCTAAAATAAAATCTCTATTCTTTGTAGAGGATGTACCAATTACATAAGCGCCTAGATATTTTGCCATTTGTATTGCATAATGACCTACTCCACCAGATGCTGCATGTATAAGTACACGATCATTTGGTCGTAATTTTCCATAACTATTAAATGCTTGCCAAGCTGTCAGAGCAGCCAAAGTAGCAGCTGCAGCTTCCTCATGACTAATATTTGTTGGTTTAAGCGCTATCTGGTCTATCGGTACGGCAATATATTCGGCATAAGCCTTGCCATGACCTACAAAATTTACCATTCCGAATACTTCATCTCCTATCTTAAACTCACTTTTTACTGGTCCTATTTCCTCTATAATTCCTGAAAAATCCCAACCTAAAATAAGTGGCATTTCGCTAGCTAATCTACCTGCTAAAGGAGCTTTATTTGCGCGAACCATTGCATCAACAGGATTAATACTTATTGCTTTTACTCTTACAAGTAATTCATTGGGCTTAATAATAGGTTTATCGACTTCCCTTAGTTTCAAATTTTCTATGCCTCCAAATTTTTCTAATACAATTGCTTTCATAATTAAACTAAATTTGCAACAAAATTAAACTGACATTCCGCTTTTAATTAGGTATATATTTACCATAAATTGGTATAATTTTATGTTGAGAGAAAATCTACACAAAGCATTAGAAATATTTTATGAACATGTAGACACATGTCCAATTCGCAATAGATTATTCAATTTCTTTGAATTTGTTTATGTGATATCTGGCGATGGTTACCATTGTGTGAATGATAATAAAACAAAGTTTGAAAAAGAAGATCTATTTCTAATTACCCCAGAGGACAAGCACTCATTTGATTTAACAAGTAAATGCGAGTTTGTAGTTATACGCTTTAATAATAATTATATTGCACAGTATCGTTCATCTAGTATTAATCATATTGAATGCCTTTTGTATTATGCTTCAGGTATATCAACCCCCATCATTTCGGATCCCTCAGATAAGTATTTAATACGCTCTCAAATAGAAGGATTAATGCAAACAATCAAAAATCCTAAAGAGTATAATATTGATCTTCAAAATCATTTTGTTTATATTATAATGATAATTGCTACACGAAATATTTCTCAATATAAATCTAGTCACTCAAATATTTCTGATAAAAGAATTCTTGAAATAATCACCTATATACAGAAAAATATTTATGATCAATCTAAACTAACTGCTAATTTTATTGGAAGTCTATTTGGTATAGCACCTTCCTATATAGGTACATATTTTTTAAGAAAAAGTGGTGAAACATTACAACATTTTATTAATTGCTATAGATTAGAACTAATTAAAAATCGTCTACTTTTCAGCGACAAAAGAATCACAGAAATAACAGAAGAATTTGGCTTCACTGATGAGAGTCACGCCAATAAGTTTTTTAAGAAGCAACAAGGAATAACAATGACTACTTTTCGCTCCAAATACAAAAAAGTAAAATAACCAATTCAATATATACTCTTTTTTATGTGATTTAAATAGTCGTAATTTGATTACAGTATTATTTAAAAATCTAAACTATTATGCTTAAAAAAATAAATTGGGCACGAGTTGGAATTATTAGTTGTACAATCATCTTTTTGATTACAGCAGTAACATTTGAAATCTTTGAATTAGCATCATTACCAGCCCAATTTTTTGGAACTTTACTAGGAGTAGTAATTACTGCTATTATAACTGTTTTATTATTACAAGGACAGACAAAAAGTGAAGAATCTAGGGAACGACATCTATTAGTTTTTGAAAAGAAACAAGAAATATATTTTGAATTTTTAAATAAACTAAATACTATTCTTCAGAAAGAATCTTTAACTGTGCATTTAACCCATAATAAAAAGATAGAAAAAGAAGTACACAATCTTCAAGATTTACTTTTCGAATTTGGTTTTTTACAAATGCATACTTCTGCAGAAACCTTTGACAAAATATTAGATTATGTTGGTAATTTAATACAAGAAAGTAACGAGATAAAATCACTTGAAAATAAATCTAAAGAATCACTAACGAAATATTACTCTGTTCTTACAAATGACTTTTTTGCCATTGTGGGTCTATTAAAAACTGAATTATACAAAGAATTTTCACCACAAATTAGCAAAGAAAAAATTGATAGAATTATCAAATTGTCTTTTTAAAAATGTTCATTCCATATATTAATGTCATGAAAATTTAAACACTTTTTTTAATCCTATTGAATTAATAAATTTACACCTTAAACTAATCCTATGATTCTAAAAAAAATATTATACTTCATAATTGTTCTTGCAATTAGCGCTATCTATCCTGTTTATCAATATAGTCAAGATCAGATGGCACTTATTGATACAATCACTATAACATTAATTACTTTTGCAGTATTACATTTGTTGTATAAAATAAATACAAAGAGATAAATATTATTACTAAAAGAACTTAGTAGATTGAAAGTAAAAAAAGCCTTCACTTATTGAAAGTGAGGGCTTTTTTTAGTTTAAAGAAACTTATGAAAAATCAACTAATGATTTTACTTCTAAAAATTTTATACCCTTTTCTTCTATTTTTTATTAATATACAGCTCAAGACAACAAAAGTTAAAATAAATAATTAAAACAAAAATAAAAACGATATAAACTAAATAAAATTACTTTTTAAGTTAAATATCAAATTTAAATACTTGTTTTTTATTTATTTTTACAAAAAAATCAAAATGAAATATATTAAAAACAAAACTCTAATTAAGAGAAAAGCTTCAATTTCAATTTCAATGATTATATTTTTTATATTCATTGGAATCTATAATAGTAAAGCACAAGAACGGATAGGTATAAATAAAGCTTTACCAGAGGCTACCTTAGACATTAATGGTGATTTGATTATAAGAGAAATTCCTGTAATACAACATGGAGATGAATTCTATTCAATTGGCCATGATAAAAAACACAAAATTGTATCAAAGTCAAAAGACGTCACATCTTTCTCAACTTATTTAGGATTTTCACCTGATGCCAAAATACATACTGCAGTATTACCCATTAACTTAGAGGATAATTACATAATTACAATTAGTGGTTTTAGCGTAGGTGCTTGTTATGGAGTATTGACCGAATTTACAATTACATTTATAGGAAAAAACTTTTCTTATGCATCACTGCAATCATATGCAACTGCAAAAGAAGTAACTAAAACCTACAGTAAAGTAACTCTTAATTCTAATAATAATATTTTTAATACTCCTTTAGAAATTCTTTCAAAAGGATCAGAATGTGAAAGCACTTCTGGGCACACGCTGAGATACAATAAAAACACAAATGAAATTACAGTAAGTTTTCTTGACAGACCTGTATATTTTAAAAATGCAGGAGTATTTGTGATAAATAATATTTCAAAAGTAAAATTATTCTAAATATAAAATTATAGATAAAAGGGTGGTTTTTTACCCCACCCTTTTTTATACAACAAAATAATCTAACTAATCCCTATTAAACTTTCTTCTCTTAATTGTTTAGTTACTGCAACCATCGCTATTAAAGCTTTCTCTGTTTCTTCCCAATGACGCGTTTTTAATCCACAATCAGGATTAACCCATAACTGACTAGTAGGAATAACTGCTGCTGCTTTTTTAATTAAGTAAATCATTTCCTCTTTCGTTGGGACACGAGGAGAGTGAATATCATATACTCCAGGACCTATTTCATTTGGATATTTAAAAGCTGCAAAGGCATCTAATAAATCCATTTGTGATCGCGAACATTCAATTGTAATTACATCTGCATCCATTGCTGCAATATGCTCTATAATATCATTAAACTCAGAATAGCACATATGAGTGTGTATTTGGGTTTCATTTTTTACACCTGCTGCTGAAATTCTAAAGGTGCGAACTGCCCATATTAAATAATCATTCCATTTTGCCTTTCTTAAAGGTAAGCCTTCGCGAATAGCTGGTTCATCAATTTGAATTACTTGTATCCCTTCTTTCTCAAGATCTAGTACCTCATCTCTTATTGCTAATGCAATTTGCGTACAAGTTTCTGCTCGCGAAATATCGTTGCGTACAAAAGACCATTGCAAAATAGTAACTGGACCTGTTAACATCCCCTTTACTTTTTTGTCCGTTAACGATTGTGCATATGATGACCAGAATACGGTAAGCGGCTCACTGCGATAAACATCACCATAAATAATTGGAGGTTTTACACATCGGCTTCCATAGCTCTGTACCCAACCGTTTTGCGTAAAAGCAAAACCTTGTAATTGTTCACCGAAGTATTCCACCATATCATTTCGTTCAAATTCACCATGAACTAATACATCTAGACCTATCTCCTCTTGCCATTTTATTGCTCTAGCAGTTTCATGCTTTAATAACTCTTCATATTCTTGAGTTGTTAATTCACCTTTTTTAAACTTTGCTCTCCATTGTCGAACTTCTGTTGTTTGGGGAAATGATCCGATTGTAGTAGTAGGAAATAGAGGTAGATCTAATGCTTTGTGTTGTAAAGGCTGACGAACTGAAAATGGTGATTGTCGATTAGCGTAATCTTCCGTAATTCCATTCAACCTATCTTTTACATTATTATTATGTATTAATGATGAAGTTTTTTTATTTTTACTAGCTACAATATTCTCTTGATAAACAGCTATATTTTCTCTATCACTAGCAGTTGCCAAATAAGCAAGATCTACAACTTCTTTAACTTTTTGCTTTGCAAAAGCAAGCCACTGTTTTATATCAGCTGATAATTTTATTTCATTATCTAAATCACATGGTGAATGTAATAAGGAAGATGATGTGCTTATTATAATATTATCTACCCCTCTTTTTTTAATTGCCTTATCAATCAACGATAGTGATTTTTCATAATCATTCTTCCAAATATTACGACCATCTACTATTCCTAATGACAGTTTTAGAGTTTTAGGAGCTTTGACCAAAAGTTCGTCTATTTGATTTTCGCCTCTTATTAAGTCGATATGTAATGTATCAATTGGCAGTGAAACAGCTAAATCTAAATTATCTTCTAGTCCTCCAAAATAAGTGGTAACAGTTACTTCTAAAGTTGGGAACTTCTCTTTTATTGTTTGATAAAAAGACGCAATAGCTTCCTTTTGTTTATTTGATAAATCTAGTACTAAAAAAGGTTCGTCAATTTGAATACTTTTAACTCCTACTTTCACCAAACGCTCAATAATTTCAATGTAAACTGGTATTAGATTATCGATTAACTCTAATACATCAAAATCATCTTCCTTAAGTTTCCCTAATAATAAATAAGTTACTAATCCTAAAATTACTGGCTTAGTTTCAATGCCAAATGACTTTGCCTCTAAGTACTCCTCTACCACCTTTGTAGAAGTTAATTCAAAAGTCTGACCTCTATAAAATTCAGGAACTAAATAATGGTAATTGGTGTCAAACCATTTTGTCATTTCCATGGCAGTAATATCGATATCATCTTTTTGATATCCACGAGCCATAGCAAAATACAAGTCCAACAGAGGTAATTTCTTAGAAATTAATTGGTGATAGCGTTTAGGTATTGCACCTACTGCTAAACTCCAATCTAAAACTTGATCGTAATAAGAAAAGTCATTAGACGGTATTAAGCTAATACCAGTAGATTCTTGCAATTGCCAATTATTTTGACGAATTGTCTTAGCTACTTTTTCTAACTCTTCTCTTGTAATTTTGCCAGCCCAATACTGTTCATTTGCCTTTTTCAGCTCTCTTTGGCTACCAATACGCGGATAGCCTAAAATTTGCGTTTGCATTTTCAAAACTTTTTAAAAAATTAATAATGGTTTAAAAAGTTCTCTCTCTTCTTTTATGCTGTAAACAAGGAATAAAAACTAAGTAGTATAAGCCAATAGCAATGCAGTATTCATTTAAAAAAAACAAATACTTAATTGTATCAAACCTGACTAAAGCTCTATACCGCGAAAGCATTGTCAATTCAAAAATGGCAGGTCTCCTGACTTATAACTATCTTATTCGCCCTTCCCAATATAAATCAGTGAGCATAAAAAGAATAAAATATTTAATGTTACTTACAGTTGCGCGACAGTTCGTGATTTTCACACGATTCCCTTTTAATTTACAATTAAGTAAAACCTATTTTTGCTTGATGAAGTACTTTAAGAACGATTTGTAAAAATTCTATACAAATATATATACATAGAATAAAAACAAACAACATACTTTCAAAATAAGATTATATAATCAAAATAATATTACACTTTAGATATTTTATCTTTTTTAAGTATATTTACAGCTGTCAAACAAAATATTATTCTGATGCACAATCTTGATGAAACCGATTTAAAACTACTTAGAATTCTAAGTGAAAATTCAAACCTTACTACAAAAGAATTATCACTTATGGTTAATTTATCTCCAACTCCCGTTTTTGAGCGTGTAAAACGCCTTGAAAAGGATGGTTTTATAAAAAAATATATTGCATTAATTGACGCTGAAAAACTAAATAAAGGATTTATTGTCTTTTGTAATATAAAACTTAAACAACACGAACGCTTTATCAACAATAAATTTGTAGAAGATATTATGCTTATTGAGGAAGTGGTAGAATGCTATAATATATCAGGCGAATATGACTTCTTATTAAAAGTTTATGCTAACGATATGAAGCATTATCAGGATTTTGTTTTTAATAAGCTTGCTATGGTAGATAGTATAGGTAGTACACATAGTTCTTTTGTTATGCGTGAGATCAAAAACACTCATAATATCAATTTCTAAAAAAAAAGAGGTCGTTTTAAAAAACGACCTCTGGAATCAAAAAAACAAGTTACTATCAAAAAAGTAAAATTAATAAGATGATACTGGCCAAAACATCCAAGGAATACGGCTCAAAATTAAGATTAACCCAATACTATAAAATACTAATATAGTACGGTTTTGAACTTTGTCATCCTTTAAGCGCTTTGCTTTAGAAAAACCAATAGTAATTAAAACTGTTGCTAAAATCATAATCAGAGGGTGCTCTACAGTAAACAGTCTTAAAAGAGCATCTTTCATGGCTGCTCCATTAAGACTTTTCATTCCCCAAGGAGAAATAAAATAGAGAATTAGTCCCATTACAATTTGAAAATGAGTTACCCCTAATCCTATAGCCGCTATCTTCTTATTATAAGGTTTATTCTTAAAATAACTTACAAGAGCATAAATAATAGAAAATAGAATTCCTAGTAATACTACATATCCCATAAAAGAATGTAGATGTTTAATCCCTACGTACATCATTAAATATATTTAGTCGTTAGTTTACTTTAAAAAACTCTTTGACAGTCCAATCTTATACATATAAAAAATGTCTAAATTCAATACAAATTAGCATAGGTTGATATTGACAACTGCTAAAATCAGACCCTGCGTCAAAGAGTTTAAGTGATAAATCCTAAACTGATAATTTCACCACTACACAAAACTTGATTCACTTTATTAATTTAAGAACCACTCAGTTTAGGATTGTATTTTTTAATTATTAGATGATGCTGTTTGCCAGCCTCCCCCTAATGCTCGATATAGCTTAATAACAGATTGCCACTTTAATAAACGATCATTTGTCATTTGCAATTTAGCTGAGAGATATGACTGCTCTGACGTCAATACATCTGTATAGTTAGTAGATGAATGATACATCATTAATTTCTTGGTATATTCGACTGCTAACTCTAGCTTTTCCACTTGCAATTGACGATTTAATTCTTGTTCACCTGCCGTTTCATAAGCATATAACGCATCAGAAACTTCTTGTCCTGCAATTAATAATGCTTTCTGAAAACTATATACCTTCTCCTGATAAGTCGCTTTAGCAACCTCTAAACGTGTTTTGTTTAGTCGCTTGTTAAAAATTGGTTGTAATAAACCTCCTGCTATATTCCCAAAAATACCAGTAGTGGTAAACCAATCTTTGAATTCATAACTAGAAAAACCACCTGCTGCTGTCAAAGTAATAGACGGATATAATGCTCTTCTTGCTACTGCTACCTCTTCAAAATAAGAAGCTAACTCAAACTCTGCAGCTTGCACATCTGGTCTATTCTTTAATAATTGCGCAGGCACACCTATTTGAATATTAGAATATAACTCTTGATGGGCAAATGTTCCCCTCTCTATAGTATTAGGCGTATTTCCTAATAATACATTAAGAGCATTTTCTACTTCACGTATTTGTCGTTTAACTTTAGGTAACTGTGCTTCAGCATCATAAAAATTAGCTTCACTCTGTACTAGAGCCGCGCCTGTTACTACATTAGAGTCTTTTAAACTTTTCATTGTTTTCACATCTTCTTTTCTATTAGTAATAGTGCGCTCTAATATATTTACTTGCTCATCTAGCGTCAATAACTGATAGTAATAATCTGCGATCTGTGCTATCAACTGTGTTTTTATAGCATGCTGTCCTGCTTCGCTCTGCATTAATCTATAATAAGCAGCTCTTTTACTACTAGCTAGTTTACCCCACACATCTATTTCCCATGATGTATTTGCAAAAGCATCATATTGTGAAGCATATTCTACAAAGCCAAATCCTTGTGGATAAGACATCCTTGAGCGTTTGGCTCCTCCTCCTATATTTAAATCAGGTAAGAATGCAGCCTTTGATTGTTTTAACCCTGCACTTGCTGCTGCCATGCGCTCCAGACTAATTTTTAAATCAAGATTATTCTCTAATCCTGTATTTATGAGTTCTTGCAAATAACTATCTTGAAAGAGAACATCCCAACTTATGGTTGCCATAGATAAAGTATCATTATCTTTTATATCTCTGTATAACTCTAAGTCTATACTCTCTTTTTTCTGGTATCTTTTGCTTGGTCCACATGAAGTAATACTGATTGAGACCGCTAAAGCAATTAATAATTTATATTGAGATTTCATTTCTTTATCATTTAAATTAATTTGATAATGCTCAACTAAAGAAGAAGAGTGAAGCTCCTTAAGTAGAGCTTCAACTCTATTTATAATTAGTTAGCCTCATCCATAACAGTATCTGCTGTAACCTCGGGAGTTCCCGAAATTTTCTCTTGTAGAGATTGAAAAAGGATAAACAGTGATGGAATTACCAATACTCCTATCAATGTTCCTATTAACATTCCCCCTACAGCAGCGGTACCAATCGATTTGTTACTCAACGCCCCTGCTCCAGTTGCTAACATTAATGGTAATAAACCAAAAATAAATGCAAATGATGTCATCAAAATAGGACGTAAACGGATACGTGCTCCTTCCAATGCGGCATTAACTATTGACTGACCAGCAACTCTTCGCTGAAGTGCAAACTCTATAATAAGAATTGCATTTTTTGCCAATAGTCCTATTAGCATAATTAAGCTAATCTGTAAGAATATATTATTCTCTATACCAAACATCTTGGCAAACATAAAAGCTCCTGCTAATCCTATAGGAAGAGAAAACAATACTGCTAATGGTAATATATAACTCTTAAACTGCGCACTTAATAAGAAGTAAACAAATACAATTGATAATACAAAAATGATAATTGTCTGATTACCACTTGTACTCTCTTCTCTAGATAAACCAGAGTATTCAAATCCATAACCTTTAGGTAATGTTTGTGCTGCTACTTCTTCAATAGCTTTAATAGCATCTCCTGAACTATAACCAGCATTAGGACTACCATTGACAAAAGCTGAATTGAACAAATTAAATCGCGTCAAGAATTCTGGGCTATATACTTTCTTTAAATCAATAAATGCTGTAATAGGAGTCATTACACCATGACTATTTTTTACATATAATCGATCTATTGCTTCTTTATTTTCTCTAAAATTAGGTGCAGCTTGAATAACTACCTTATACTGCTTACCAAAACGGTTAAAGTTGGTAGCATAAATCCCCCCTAAATATCCTTGTAGCGTAGATAAAACTTCTGTAACAGTAACACCCGCTTCTTTAGTCTTCGCTACGTTAACAGAAACTTCATACTGAGGAAAGTTAGTGTTAAATGAAGATGTTGCATACATGATTTCAGGACGTTGATTTAAAGCCCCCAGGAAGCCACCTATTACTTCCTCGAACTTCTTGTAATCACCACCAGTTCTATCCTGTAATTGAATCTCAAATCCAGAACTATTACCAAATCCTTGTAAAGTAGGAGCAGCAAAAAATACGATATTAGCATCTTTTATATGTGCTGTTTTTGCAAATAATTGCCCTACTACACTATGAATGTCTTGTCCTTTTTCTTTTCTATCACTCCAATGCTTTAACTTAATAAACTCTACGGCATAAGAGCTTCCATTTCCGCTAAAGAAGTCCATCCCAGCTAGACGAGAAGTAAACTTGACTTCAGGTATTGTTCTTACAATACTGTCAATCTGATCAGAGATACGTTCTGTTTCCTCTAAAGAGGTAGAAGGCGCCAAAATTATATTTCCATAAATAGAAGCACTATCTTCGTTAGGTACAAATCCAGTCTGTGTAGTTTTCGTTAAATAAAAGAATATTCCTCCAAATACTACTACACTTCCTAATGAGATCCATTTGTGTTTATTAAAGAATTTCAATACACCTACATATCTATCAGTCATGCGGTCAAAACTGCTATTAAAAGCTTGTTTAAAGCGATTAACTATACCTCTTTTTTCCTGATGAATACCTGATTCTGGCTTTAATAAAATAGCACAAAGCGCAGGACTCAATGTCAATGCATTAATTGCTGAAATTAAGATTGCTACTGCTAATGTAATACCAAACTCTTTGTAAAAAACACCTACTGAACCATTAATAAAAGTTACTGGTACAAATACAGCTGACATAACTAATGTAATAGAAATAATCGCTGTCGTTAACTCATTCATTGCACTAATAGTAGCTTTCTTAGCTGTCTCGGCTCCCTCATAAAGTTTCGCATGTACTGCTTCTACCACTATAATAGCGTCATCCACTACTATACCTATCGACAATACTAATGCAAATAATGTCAACAAGTTAATTGTAAACCCAAATAAGTTTAAGAAAAAGAAAGTACCTACAATCGCTACTGGAACTGCAATCGCTGGGATAAGCGTAGAACGCCAATCTTGTAAAAATACCAACACAACGATAAATACTAATACGAAAGCTTCTATTAATGTAGAAATCAATTTATTAATAGAGGCTAATAAGAAATCATTTGAATTAGCATATACCTCAAATTTCGCTCCTGCAGGTAAATCTTTTTCTGCTTCTTTTAATACATCTTCACATTGTTTAATAATTTCATAGGCATTTGATCCAGCTGTTTGGTTGACAGCCACATAAGTAGCATTCTCTCCAAAAGATGTTAAAGTCATTCCATAGGAATAAGCCCCTAAATCAATTTCCGCTACATCTCTTAAATACAATATCTTACCTGTTCCGGTAGAACGGATAACAATATCACCAAATTCCTCTGGAGTTTCTAAACGACCTGTATATCTAAGTGCATATTGAAAACTTTGATTACTATTTTCCCCTACTTTCCCTGGCGCTGCTTCTACATTCTGCTCATGCAAAGCATTAACAATATCTGTAGGTGTCAACCCATAAGATGCCATAGCATTAGGTTTTAACCAAACACGCATACTATATTCCTGTCCTCCATAAATAGCAGCATCACCTACCCCATTTATCCGTTTAAGCTTAGGAAGTATATTTATTCGTGTATAATTTTCTAGGAAAGCTTGATCAAAACGTCCATCCTCGCTATAAAATAAAAAGCTAAATATCTCACTTGACAATCGTTTAGTAGTCGTCACCCCTTGTTTTACTACCTCCTCAGGCAACTGACTCATAGCTTGACTCACACGGTTCTGTACATTTACCGCTGCCATATCTGGATCTGCTCCTTGATTAAAAGTAATCGTAATAACAGCTGAACCATCATTACTAGCTTTCGAATTCATATAAGCCATATCCTCTACCCCATTAATTTGCTCTTCTAGTGGGGTAATAACACTTTTCATTACAGCCTCAGCATTTGCTCCTTGATAATTAGCAGTTACTTGAACTGTTGGTGGTGCTATTTCAGGATATTGTGTCATAGGAAGTGAAAACAGTCCTAATAATCCTAGTATTACTATGATAATCGAAATTACAGTAGATAATACAGGATTCTCTATAAATCTTCTCAACATAATTCTCCTCCTTTTTTATAGTTTAATTCTCATTCCTTCACTAAGTCCCCCAATATCTTCGCTTACAATTTTATCACTAGGACTCAATCCTTCAGTCACAATAAAATATTGGCTAGAAGGAACTTTTTCTAAAACCTTAATTTCAGTACTTTTCACTATACCTTCATCACTCACCACATATACAAATCTTCTCCCTTGTATATCAAAAGTTGCTTTTTGAGGAATTAATATTGCATCATTTTGTTCATCATAGACTCTTATAGTAGCACTATTTCCGCTTCTCAACAATCCTTGAGTATTAGTAAATACAGCCCTAAAATTGATACTTCCTGTTAATGGATCAATCTGACCACTAACTGTGTTGATTTTACCCTTCTCACCGTACTCAGAACCATTAGCCAAGATTAAACTTGCTTCTGGCAGACTATTTATACGTTCTAATAATGTTTGCTGTCCACCTTTTTGAATGAAGTCAATAAACTCTTTTTCATTCATTGAAAAATATGCATTTACAGAAGTTATATCTGATATGGTTGTCAATGGTTTCGGAGAAGCACTATAAACTAATGCGCCTACTTTGTAAGGAATTAACCCTATCACCCCATCAAAAGGAGCTACTATTTGAGTATAAGCCACATTAGCCGTACTATTATTCAAATTTGCTTTTGCTTGTGCTAATTGCGCTTCTTTACTTTTTAGCGCATATTCTGCAGATTCTAATTCATAATTACTTATGATACCTTCTTTTACTAAAGGAGTAGCCTTTGCAACCTGCATTTTAGCATCATTTAATGTTGCCTCCGCATTCTTAATAGCTGCTATAGCTGCGGCATTCTCTTCTTTAAATTGAGGTGCATATATTTTAAATAGCAACTGCCCCTTTTTTACAAACTGTCCTTCATCAACTAAAATTTCTTCAATAAAGCCATCTATTTTAGGACGCATTTCTACATCTTTTATCCCCTGTAATACCACAGGATAATCTGTAAATGTTTTTGCTTTTTCTTTTTTTATTGAGAGTATTGGATATTCCTCAACTTGGCTACTATATTCATCATCACCATACTTTTTATCTTGACAAGCCCATATAAAGGCCAATGTAGTTAATGTCAAAAACTTTGCTGTTTTATTCATTTTTAAATTTTTATTTAAAATGTGATTAACTATTTAGAAGTAAATCTTCTTACTTAATTCACTGGCAAATTTATCAGTATCACATGGGGTAATAAAGGGTTAAAAAGAAGGTTTTTTGGTCAATACGTAAGATATTACTCACAAGATTAGAATAAAAAACATATTCCATCCCCTCTCTATATCCCTTTTCAAACAAAGGACACAGTAAAAAACAGCAAGTAAATAACAACTTGATTTACTCTAAATTTTCTTGGCAAAATTCTTTTAAAAGCCATAATTAGACAAGACACAATTGTCGGTAACAATGTACAATTTGTCGGATTATAGAAGTAATAAGTATATTGATTAAAGTGATTTCCTATATTCAGTAGGACTAAGTTGACTGTACTTTTTAAAATATTTTCCAAAAGTACTTTGATCAGAAAAGTGTAAAGATTCGGCTATATCAGCAACCGATAAATTGTGTTCTTGTAATAATATTTTTGCTTCCAGAATAACTTGACTCTGTATCCATTCGCTTGCTGTAAGACCGGTTTCACGAGAAATTACTTGACTTAAATATTTAGGATGTATATGAAGGTAATCTGCATAAAACTGTACGCTTCGTTCTGCTTTACAAAATTTACCAACAGCTTCTCTAAAACGCAAATCAAGTGTATTAAGTGGCTTAGTAGAATTACCATATTTTTTATATAACAAAGCCACATCATTAATCATACTATATACAATTCCACGTATTACTTCATTATGATGAATATTCTGAGAAATATTGTGATTGCTAATCAATTTAAACATCATTTTAAAATTCTCGAATTCCTTATCATCTAAAGTGGTCACACATCCACCCAAACTTGATAAGTCAGAAAATGATGTCAGTACATTATTCTCTATTAATTTGGATTGCAAGAAATCATCAGAAAACAGTATAGTTTGCATTTCATAAGTTCGAAGTGTTTTATCCCAGCGTTTAATAGATGTCGTATCTGCAAATATAACAGCTGGAGCTTCAATATGATATTCTGTTAAGTCAATATAAAATGTAATTTCGCCTTCCTCGAGTAAACCAATACCATGATAACTAGACCTATAAGGTTCAGAAGGGTAATATTCTAAATTTATTACAGGCATATAAATGTAGTTCCCTTGAGAACCAAACTCTTCAAAGTTATTCTTTAATCTATCAAGTGTCTCCCATTTAATATCCCTCATATAAAAGTTTAAGAAAGTAAAAGCAAAGATAAAAAGTAAAAAAGAAGAATTGAGTTTTACTTTTTCAATAGATACTTTAAATTAATTATAAAGTCATCTTGACATTTGAGTTTTCTAAAATTTCTTTACACCTATAACGATAAAAGCCATGAAATTCCATATCATCCCACTAGATAATATGATATCGAATATATTGAGTAAACAACGAAAGCTGCCTAACCAAGCCTTTGTTCTTTCAATAACATATCTTTCTTTTTAAATTTTTATCAGAATACTTGTCTTCATTATCTTGCCCCTTTCGTTTATTAGAACAGAAGTTAACTATTATTTCTTTATCTCTACTTTTAAAACTTCTATGAATCAAAACTAGCATCAGCATTCATGAACCAATCCCGATAGAGGTGTTTCATTATTAGTTAATTAGTTATGTCTCCAAGATAGATTTCTATATCAAATGAATCCCCTATTTATCAATATGCTTTGAGGTTTTCTGTAAACACTTTAATTATCTCAGCCAAACAAAAAACCACCCCACTTTTTTTTACCCTAAAAAACATATCTGATTAAATTTCAATACGTTAACTCGAAAACAATCTATTGAGTTAAAATTTGAATGCTTTCCAAAGCCAGTATTCATAAGCATTAGAGCGAAATCCTTCAACACTTCTTCAACACTTCCCCATGATTGCTCCATATAGAAGGTTGGTTATTGAAGGAATCTTGAAGAACTGTTGAAGCGCTGTTGAAAAAATCATATCGTCTATAGTAGTAAAGGCTGATTATAGAGTTAAATATTCCACGAATCATTTTAGGCACTGCTATTCAAAAAGACTTTTGAATAATTAAACAACTGCAATGAAATAGATGAGTGATAACAAAATAAAGTCATCTTGACTTTTTAGTTTAAATAATATAGCATTAACTATCTCATAAAGTGGAGATTTTGATTTAAATCCTCTTTTTGGAAGTACTAAATGTAATGCTATATGTAATTCTGTATTATCTTATTGTAGTACCTGATACAAAGCGCTGTAAATTTTGTTTGCCTAGTGACACAAGTTTCTATACGCCTTTTTTATTTTACAAAAGTCAAGATGACCTCTGTAAAAAGAAGTAAATAATTCTCATATATAAATTATTGGCTACATGCTCTTTATATCTTATGTATAGCACATACAATCTATAGAATCAAAATATGGAGTAATAAAACATCACTGCTACTATATAAATTCAGTCTTTATACTATTATTTAATTACCAGAAATAGTAAAACGCGAATTCAAGGTCACAAAAACTTTTATCCTTATATTTGCTATTGATAAAACGAGTCTTTAATCAAAAAAGAAAGTATAAAATGAAAACATCTGGATGGATAGGTTTAGGAAATATGGGAACTCCTATGGCTTCGAACCTTTTAAAAGCGGGATATACACTCAATATTTACTTAAGAAACCCTAATAAATCAACTTCTTTAATAGACGAAGGAGCAAAGGGAATTGGAGATTTTAATTCTTTTATTGATAAGACTGATGTTATATTTTTGACTTTGCCTGATGATAAAATAACAGAGGAAACTTTCTGTAAGATCATAAATAACGATATTGCTGGCAAAACATTTATTAATAGTAGCACAATCTCTCCTCAACTAGCACAAAAATTAAATAATGCTATAACCTTAAAACAAGGAATTTATATTGATGCCCCTGTTTCTGGTAGCGTAAAGCCAGCACAAGATGGGACTTTATCTTTTTTAATTGGTGCAAAGGAAAAAGATTATTTAAATAATATTCCTTATTTTGAAGTAATGGGAAAACACCATTATTACCTAGGGGAAGCTGGTAATGGTAGTAAAGCAAAACTAGCTATCAATTACTATATGTCAGTAGTGGTTCAAGGGCTGGCAGAAACTGTATTATTCGCAGAACAAAATGGCATCTCAAGAGAAATGATGACCGCTGTTATTAATGATGGAGCTTGTGGCTCTGGCATGAGCAAAATAAAAACACCTGCAATTATAAAAGATGAATATCCTGCCGCATTTCCACTAAAGTTTATGCTTAAAGATTTGCGTCTTGCACAAGACCAAGGATGGAATTCAGATTTAATCAAAGTTGCTGAACAAGCTTATGCTAAGGCAAGCGAAGAAGGATTCGCCGAAAACGACTTGATGGCGGTAATAAAAACAATCAAACAATAAAATTATATCTTAATCATATTATAATGACTAACTTACAAGAAATCATTGAAAAAGCATGGGAAGATCGTTCTCTATTGCAAAATCAAGATACCCAAAATGCTATACGCGAAGTAATTGAATTAATCGATAATGGTCAATTAAGAGTTGCAGAACCTAAAGAAAACGAATGGCAAATTAATGAATGGGTAAAGAAAGCAGTTGTTCTTTACTTCCCTATTCAAAAAATGGAAACATTAGAAGCTGGTATCTTTGAATACCACGACAAAATGCCTTTAAAAAGAAACTATGCTGAAAAAGGAATAAGAGTTGTACCAAATGCAGTAGCACGACATGGAGCATATATTTCGTCAGGCGTAATTCTTATGCCATCTTATGTAAACATTGGAGCTTATGTAGATGAAGGAACAATGGTGGATACATGGGCTACTGTAGGATCATGTGCTCAAATTGGTAAAAACGT
>NZ_BAEX01000064.1 GCF_000246945.1 Myroides injenensis M09-0166 | reverse complement strand
TCAGAACAAACAACAAAAGAAACTCTTAAATGGGTACATATAGCTATCAGTAATGCCAAAAGAAATCTACTAGGAAATTACCATAAAATTAAACGAAAATATCTTCAAGCGTACTTAGATGAATTCGTTTATAAACTTAATAGAAGGTACTTTGGTGATAAGCTCTTTGATAGGCTTATTATTGCCAATATTACTGCTTATGACTAAAAACGGAGATACATTTTAATTAATTTCTATTTAAGCGTTTTAAAGCAATAAAAAATTCTTTTTCCCAAGATTTTCTAGAATGACCTCCTTTGAACACATTTAAGTAAAAATGATAGTTTTTATCATTTAATTCTTTTTCTATAATTTTTATATTCTCTATAAGAGGAAAAGGTTCTTTATCTCCATAAGATATATAAACATTAGATTTAGTTTCATGCAAGTCATTAATCAAACTTCTATCTGCTCCAGAAATAGAAAATAAAAAAAAGTAATCAAATATATTATCTGAGTCACACATTAGATTAAAACCAAATCCAGCCCCATTTGAACAACCATAAAACACTTTATTTCCAATCTCCAGATTATACTTTTTATGTATATAATTAATTACTTCTTTAGTGAAAAAAAAATAATGTTTTTCATACAACTGTGACAGATTAGGTTCAGTAGATAGATTCTTTACATATTCAAAATTTCTAAAATTTAATCCAGTATCCTCAACCTCTTTTTCATTAGAATTAACTCCAACTATTATTGTAGGTTCAATTTCCCCATTACGAATTAGCCTATCTAATTCAAGCTTATATGTTTCATCTATAATTTGTCCATCTGTAGCATATACAATATTATATTTTTTTATTTACATCAAAATTATTAGGAAAGTAAAGAGTTAATATTCTCTCTTCATTCAAATATTCGCTAAAAAAAGAATCTTCAAATAGTTTAGAAGAATTTTCTATCTTACTTTTACAACCTATTGTAAACACAATAAACAACATCATCGCTATTTTAAAGTATAAATTATAACCAATTATTCTATTTTTTTTATTCATAATATTTGTTTTAACTATTTTACGATATTATACTATTTATAATGTATTTCCGTTTAGTATCATGCTAATTATGTAATATAAAAAAGTAGTTTCTGACAAATCATAAGTAACTAATATATAGTCTTGATAAAAAGTAGTTCATACTATTTAGGTGGATAAATATTAACTTAGTTCTCTTTATTACATCAAACGGACATACATTTATTAAAAAAACGATAATCTTAATTCTATATTTCTATTTTGCTTTTTCCCATGTTTGGGTTCTTCCTAATAGCGAAATACCAACGTATCCGCGTACATCTAACTTATCTTTGCCATTTAGCTTAATAGTACATTTATACTGTTTACCTGATTCTGGATCAGTTATCTTACCACCAGTATATTCGTCTCCTTTTTTCTGAAGTCCTTTGATAATCACCAAGCCTTCGATAGGTGCCCCTTTTTCATCTCCTGTGCAATTATCGCAAGTAGGATTAGCTTTACTTGGATTTAATAATTTAAGTACTTTTCCATAGTATTTATCTCCTTCTTTATAAATTTCAACAATAGATTTTTCTTTTCCTGTATTATCATCTATTGTCTTCCATTTTCCAACTACATCTTGTGCTTGTACAGCTAACACAGTTCCTAAAAAAAGACACAATGTCAATAATAGATTCTTCATATTTTATTTGGTTTGGTTATGCATATCTACCAAATATAATTATTTTTTTGACTTAAGCTTACTTATCGACAGATTTAATTCAAAACCTAGCAATAATATCATACAGTTAATCCACAGATAAAACATTACTACTAATAAAGTACCTATAGAACCATACAATTCATTATATCTTGCAAAACGCAATACATAAACGCCAAATAAATAAGAGGTAAGAATATAAAGAATTGTAGTAAACACAGACCCTATAGAGATAAAGGACATATTTTTCGTCTCTTTGGCTCCAAATTTATATAGTATAGAAGTAGTTAATAAAACCACTACTAACAAGTAAACATTTCGAGACCAAAGAATTAAAGTAGTGTTCAACTCAAATTTATACATCAAAATCTCCAACACCACATAAACAGCTACAGAAAAGATCAATAAGAAAGCTAGAACAACTGATAATGCAAGTGCTACAAGATATTGTCTCACAATATTTCTCGAAATAGAGATGTGATAGGAAGACTCAAACCCTCCTATTATTGCAAAAACCCCATTTGTCATTAAAAATATAGATAATAGAAAACCAGAAGATAAAAGCGACCGATAACTATTATGCATAATATCAGACAATATTGATTCTACAGCCTCATAAGTAGTGGGAGGAACAGAGTTCTCAATAAACTGCATAAAATCCACCTGAAAATTGTCTATTGGGATATAGGGAATCAAGTTTAAAATAAATAGAGCAAAAGGAAACAATGCCATAAAAAAGCTAAAAGCAATCGATCCCGCTCGGTAGGAAAAAGCTCCCTTAACTATTCCTAAAAAGTACAACTCTATTAAGTCGTATAAGGAATAGCCCTCGAGAAACGAAAAACGAATCTTCTTAACAAAAGCTACAATCTTGTTAAGAATAGGTATCCGTGCTAACTTTTCTTCAATTTCTCTAGACATTTTTAGTTTACTTTAGTAACAAAGTTACATTATTATTTTTTGGGGTGTGCTATTTTACCTTTGCTCTCATCATATCCTTTGTGAGGGTTTTTAAAAAAGTAAGCAATAATAATGACTATTATTATGGCAACTACAAATAATACTCCAAAAGTCTTATAAGTCCTATCTAAATAACTTACATCAAAAAGTGATATATCCCAAAAACCTAAAACAATATAGGTGGTAAACGATAATAACAACAATGTAAGGCAGACTCCAATAACGTATTTCATAACTATAGTTTTTCTAACAACTCTTTCTTCTTTTGATCAAAATCTGCTTGTGTTATTATTCCTTCTTGAAGTAACAAATTCAACTTTTTTAATTTATTAACGACATCTTCTTGTTCGCCCTCATTTAATAAACGATCGGTTTCATTAATAAATTTTCTTCCTAAATCTAATCCTACCCCCATCTGTACCCCCGTTCCTGAAATTCCTCCTTCATTTTTAGCAGCATCGCGCAAAGCTTTTAATTTCTCTAACTCCACATAACTAATTCCTGCTACCTCAGCAGCTTTCACATCTGAACTCAAATTAGATACTTTATCAATTCTTCTTTTAGTTTGTTCATCAACTATAGTACCTAATACCTTAAAATCAGTAAGTTCTAATCCAAATTTTTCAAACTCGTGATTCAACTTATGTCGTATTGCAGAAGAGATAACTTCTAATTTACTATCAATCTCCTGATATGGAAAAGAGTGTGCCGATAAATAAGATGAAATTGCTTCGGGAATACGTCCTGCAATAATCTGTTTCATTTGTTCGACAGTAAATAGATTTTCGCTACCAATAAACTCTTGATATAATAAATTAATATCAATTATCTTGTATGAAAAAGTACCATTTACTCCCATTTCGATGGGCATTTGATAGACCGCGTCCACATATTTAATAGGAGAAGCAGTCCCCCATGATTGATTAACAACTTGGGCTTGACGAAAAAAGAAAACTTTTAATTTATGTTCACTTTCAAAATTTTGACGAATCTTTAGCAACGTTGTTATAAAAGGATGATTGTCTGTCTTAAGACTAAAAACACCACCATCTAGCAATACGTCTTCTATTCTACCTTCATAAACGAGTACACATCCTTGCCCTGGAGCTACTAATAATTTCGATGCGTTCTTAATCTCATTATTAGCTGATGGATATTGATACCACAAAATATCTTTATCTTGACTATCCCACTCAATTACGGTAGATAACTGTTTCTTAAATAAATTGAATAATCCCATATTATTTTTCTTTTTCTTCTTCTACTTTTAAATGTGAATCATCTAACTGGCATAAATAGTTGCCCTTCTCATCCATGACAACATATTTTTGATAACCGACTTCTATCAAATATCTTCCTTCTAATTCTTTTACAATTTTTAATCGCTCCCAATCCGTCTTCTTGCTCCACAATATTTTACCATTATTGATATTTAATTTCTGTAGCGTGAAGGTTTCTGATTCCATTATAGATTGTTTAATTCCGATAATTACACCTTCGCTATCACTGCCTATAACCATTCCTTTTACATATTTGCGATCCTTAGTAAAATCTTCTTCTTTAATAATCCTTGCAATCTTTCGACTATAAGGCATGATAAGTACCTTTTGATAAGGATCTCTGCTTGTAAAAATTCCAGATCTTCCATAATTCTTCCTCCATGAGAAGAAGAAAGAACCTTGTGGATATCCTTTCTGATACCAGTATTCATATTTAATGAGCTGAATGTCCTCATCTGGAAATTCATGGCTTTTTTCAGAAAAAAGAAATCCTACACGCTTCTCAGGATGTGGCAACTTTAATTGATAGACGTTGCTATATTCCTTATTAGAATACACCTTGTCTAAATCTAGATAATAGTAATACCTCTTTCCTACATGTGTAGTAACTTCTAATGCCTTATCAAAATCTTTATATTCTAGATTAGCTACACCATCCGCAAACTCAACATGCTTTGTAAAAAAATCATCCTTTACTAATTCAAAACGCTGAAGACCTATATTAAATTTTAATAAGTAATAATTATTAACAATTAAATATAGATTATTATCTGCATCATAGAAAAAATTAGTCGATACGGAAGAACTGGCATCTGCACCTTTATTACTTAGGTTTAACTCTATTTGATGTCTTTTAATTTCCTTCCCACTATTACCATCTACTATCATCATAAAGAGTCTATTCTGATTGCTTTTTGCGAAGATATCATTGGCAACTCCAACCTGAACAATAAATGTATTAATAGAATCTTTACTTACTAAACCAGTTTCAATACTGCCTAAATTAATCATTCGCGCAGGTGGTTCAGGTGCTTTTACAACAGTAGGTATAGCTGTATCAGGTAGTGAATCATCTGCTGAAAAAAGAACAGTCACTACTCTCATCAATGCAAAAATTATAAAAAAACTGAATAAACCAATAGCCATTGCTTTGCCTAGTTTATTCAGTTCTACTTTATTATTTTTAGGATAGCTATGATTATAGTTGTGATTAATATTAATATCATCACTGTCAAGAAAGAAATAAGTATTGCAGCTTAGACAACGATAGTTATCTTCTTTTACTTCTTTAATTTGGTTACTACCACACTGTGGACATATTATCTTCTTTATGTTTTTTGCCATATAAACTAATTACACTACTGCCTTAAGACTTAAATCAAGATTACTCACTGAGTGTGTTAATGCCCCTGAAGACACATAATCGACACCACACAAAGCATATTCACGAACTGTAGTCTGATCAATATTTCCTGACGACTCCGTTTGACATTTATCACCTATTATTTTAACTGCTTCCTTAGTCATTTCATAGTCAAAATTGTCTAGCAAAATTCGATAAACATTCTCACAAGCTAATATTTGCTGTACCTCATCAATACTGCGTGCTTCTACAATTATCTTTAGATCTTTATTATTATCTTTTAAATATTGGTTTGTTTGGGCAATAGCTTGTTTAATACCTCCTGCAAAATCAATGTGATTATCTTTCAGCATAATCATATCATATAAGGCAAAACGATGATTCTCACCACCAGCTATTTTAACGGCCCATTTCTCAATAGCTCTAATACCAGGTGTCGTCTTACGCGTATCTAAGATCTTAGTCTTAGTACCTTCTAGTAAGTCAACAAACAGTTTTGTTTTGGTAGCAATAGCACTCATTCGCTGCATAGCATTTAACATTAAACGCTCCGCTTTTAATATAGATTGTGATGATCCTGAAATATATAGTACAATATCTCCTACTTTTACAGGAGTCCCATCTTGAATACAAACCTCTACTTCTAAAGAAGAATCTACATAATCTAGCACCATTTTTGCAAATTCAACACCTGCGATAATTCCGTCTTCTTTTACTAGTAATTCTGCTTTTCCCTTTGCAGCAGCGGGAATACACGCTAAAGAACTATGATCACCATCCCCCACATCTTCACGAATAGCATTCTTAATAATAATATCTAGTTCTTCTTTAAATTGTTCTTTTGAAATCATATATAAAAAAAATTTGCGATGCTAAAATAAGAAATGTTTCAGGAAAACCTTCTTACTTAGCATCGCAATAAGTCATTTTATCATTTTTTAACTACTCAATTTTCAATCCTAATAACTTATAAAATTCACTCAAAATATCAGGATGTCCAGGCCAAGCAGGCGAGGTAACTAGATTTCCATCCACTACAGCTTTATGAGCGTCTACTTCTTTATAAATTCCGCCAGCAACTGTCACATCAGGACCTACTGCAGGATAAGCCGTCAAAGTTCTTCCTTTTAAAACATTTGCAGGTGTCAAGACTTGAATACCATGGCAAATTGCTGCTACTGGTAAATTGTGTTCAAAAAAGTATTGTACTATTTCAATTACCTTTTTATTTAATCGAATATATTCAGAAGATCTTCCTCCACATATATAAAGTCCTGCATAATCACCAGCTCTTACTTCATCAAAAGTTTTATTGATTATAAAATTATGTCCTCTAGATTCTGCATAAGTTTGAAATCCTACAAAATCATGAATAGCTGTAGCAATAATCTCTCCCTTCTTTTTACCAGGACAGACAACATCTACATTAATTCCTACAGAAAGCAGCGCTTGGAAAGGTACCATAACTTCATAATCCTCTACAAAGTCACCTGCTAACATTAAAACTGTTTTTGCCATAATTACATTTTTTAGATTACTTCTATAAATATCATTATTTTAATTCAAACACAGTAATAACTCCACGTTAAATTTAAGAATGAATCCGTTTTAATATTATATTATTTCACTATCTTTACTAGAGAATACTAATCAATTCACACTACCAATGAAAAAAATAATTTTCGCACTTTCTGTAAGTATAATAACATTAATTAGTTGTAATCAAAAAGTAGACCCTCCCAAAAAAATTGATGTTCAGGATTTATATTCGATTGAAATGCCAGTAAATCTAGCTCCAATTCCCGATTTATATCCAAATGCAGATTTACAATATGGAAATACATTCTTGCAAACTTACATAGTCACGACTAAATCTTCTTTAGAAGTGGACTTTGCTACTTTTGTAAAAGATGGATTAGCCAACTATCAAGATCGCGAAAATTATAAAGTATTAAAAGAAGACAATGTTACCATCAATAACTTAGATGGAAAACTGTACGAATTAGAAATGACACAAGACGGTACTTATATGTTTATGATACAAGCTTTTTTAAAAGGGAAAAAAGCCAATTATGAGGTTATCGCTTGGACAACAGGGCAAAATAAAGACGTAGAAGGCAAAAACCTGATAAATATCATATCTTCGATTAAAGAATATTAAGTTTTTAACATATTTTAAACAAATATACTTTAATTAAATAAAAAATATAGGTACCTTTATACATCAAATTATTATAGTAGAATTAAGTGTTTAATAAATAAATTTAATAAAATAATTATGAGAAAACTAAATACTGTTTTAGCATTAGCAATCACAAGTGTAATGCTATTCTCTTGTGGTGGTGATAAGAAAAAAGATAACGCTGCTTCTCCAGAAACTAAAACTGAAACTCCAGCAAAAGAAGAAACTAAAGGAGTGAAAGTTACTATTACAGGAGATGACGCAATGAAGTTTAATAAATCAGAGATTAAAGTTCCTGTAGGTCAAAAAGTAACTCTTACATTAAAACACACAGGAAAAATGGACAAAGCGATCATGGGTCATAACTGGGCTTTACTTAAACCTGGTACAGATTTAGTTGCTTTTGCTACTGCATCTGCTCAGTCACCTGAAACAGATTATATCGCTACAGATCTTAAAGATCAAGTTATTGTACATACAAAAACTTTAGGTGGTGGTGAATCAGATACTATTGAATTTACAATTACTGAACCAGGTACATACGATTACTTATGTACTTTCCCTGCACACTTTGCTATGATGCAAGGTAAATTAATTGCAGAATAGTAATTAGACAATATATTATTTTGGTCAAAAAGCTGTGTATTACACAGCTTTTTTTTGTGATATATAATAAAAAACACATAAAATAGCTTTAAATCACATAAATAAGTAGTCATTTTTTTCTGACTAATTGTTTATTCGTAATTACTATTGTACATTTGGGCTAACAAATTAGCATATCAAAATGAAAAAAATTGTATTATCGTTAGCTGTAATAGCAACGCTTTCTTTAGCATCTTGTGGAAACAAAAATGCTGACAAAGCTACAACAACAACAGAACAAGAAGTAGCTCAAGAAAAAGGAGATAAATACGCTGTTAACTTAACAGATAGTAAAATCTCTTGGAAAGTAGGACACAAAGGAGGAGTAAATCCAAGATTTGGAACATTAGCAATCCAATCAGGTGACATCGCTGTTGATGCTACTGGTTTAAATGCTGGTTCTTACATCATCGATATGAACTCTATCACTGTTGATCCAGCTTCTGTTGATCCAGGAAAAGAAAAAAACTTAGAAGGTCACTTGAAAAATGCTGATTTCTTTGACGTTGAAAAATATCCTACTGCTGAATTTAAAATTACTTCAGTAAGAGATTTTGATGCTACTAAAGATGAGAGTAAAGTAGAAGGAGCAAATAAAGTAGTAAGTGGAAACTTAACTTTATTAGACAAAACTGTTAACATCACTTTCCCTGCAGTAGTAACTACTGAAAATGACAAAGTAGTTATGCATGCTTCTTTTATTGCTGATCGTTCTGATTGGGGATTAAAATTCGGTACAACTGATAAAGACAGTGGTGCTGCATTAAATCCAGCTGAATGGGGAATTAGTAAAGATATGGAAATTGGTATCCATTTAGTTGCTGATAAAGTAACTGAATAATCTGATTTTATACATAAGATTTCGAAAAGCTACTCTCAAAAAGAGTAGCTTTTTTTAATTATTCTCTTTCTTTAAGGCAATCTCTTATTAAATATTTTTTACCTTTGTGTAATAACTAATTAAAGCTCAAATTTCAGAGTAAAAATAATATGGAACATTTTGATATAGTGATAGTAGGTGGTGGACCAATCGGTATCGCTTGCGGACTAGAAGCAAAAAAACAAGGGTTATCTTACCTAATTGTTGAAAAAGGCTGTATAGTTAATTCACTGTATTATTATCCTGTTAATATGCAATTCTTTTCTTCTTCTGAATTGCTTGAATTAGATAACATACCTTTTATTTGTGTTGAGAAAAAACCTCGTAGAAGTGAAGCGTTAGAATACTACCGAAGAGTAGCTACCTCTAATGAAATCAATATTCATTTATATGAAAAAGTTCTTGATGCTCAAAAAAATAGTGATGGTATATTTGAAGTTAAGACTTCAAAAACTACCTATGCTGCCAATAATGTTATTATTGCTACAGGTTTTTATGATATTCCAAATTTATTAAATGTACCAGGAGAATATTTACCAAAGGTTTCGCATTACTATACTGATCCCCATTATTATGGTGGTATGAATGTTGTTGTCGTAGGAGCTAGTAATTCTTCAGTAGATGCAGCATTAGAATGCTATAGAAAGGGAGCAAATGTGACAATGGTCGTTAGAGATAGTGAAATAAGTAGTCACGTTAAATATTGGGTAAAACCAGATATTGAAAATAGAATTGCAGAAGGTAGTATAAAAGTACTTTTCAACAGTTCTATTACTTCAATTGACGAAACCAGCGTATATGTTAATACTCCTGAAGGAGAGAAAGTAATTCCTAATGATTTTGTATTAGCATTAACTGGCTATAGACCAAATTTTGACTTTCTTGCACAATTAGGTATCAGTATCTCTGATAATGAAAATCTAACACCTACTTATGATCCAGTTACTATGGAAACAAATATCCCTAATTTATTTTTAGCAGGTGTTGTTTGTGGCGGGTTAAATACTCATACTTGGTTTATCGAAAATTCAAGAGTACACGCACATAATATTATTCATTTAATCTCTACAAAATATCGATATCGTCGATATTAGGATTTACATTCCTTACAAATCCCTTTTGCAACAACTTCAATATTATCTAACTGAAAACCAGTAGGTATTTCAATTTTAGGTATTGTCACTTGAGTTAAACAGACTATTCTTTTACACTGTTTACATTCAAAATGCAAATGAGTATCATGATGATGTTCTTCATTACAATCTGAAGAGCATAAAGCATATTGAGTTACATTATTAGACGTAATACTATGAATAAGCCCCTTGCTTTCAAAGGTTTTTAATGTTCTATAAATAGTTACTCGATCTGATTGTTCAAAGCTTGCCTCTATATCTGCTAAAGATACAGTCTCTTGCTGTTTCTTTAGAAACTTTAGTACAAGAATACGCATCGCTGTTGGATTAATCTTTTTTGCTTTAAGCTCTTTCTCAAGAATATCTATATTCATAACATCGTAGAATGGTTTAAACAAATATAGCGAATGTTTACAAGAAGCTTTTTATACCCAATCGACGATATTCTAACAAAGTTGTTGCCATTTTCCCACATAAATCTATCAATAAAATAATTACTAATAAATTATATTGTGAAAAATAGAAATAATTTATTTAAATTCTCACAATATTATTAAACACAAAAATAGAAGTGAAAAGTAAACTAATTGGAAGTATCCTAATTATTGCAGGTACAGCAATAGGTGGAGGAATGTTAGCAATGCCGATAATCTCATCAGGAGTAGGCTTTCCTGGAATAACTTTTGTTATGATACTAATTTGGATGGCTATGTGCTATACAGCAATGCTGCTAGTAGAGACCTATCGCGATCACAGCCATGAAGATGGGCTTAGTACCATGACCTATCGCTATTTAGGAAAAGCTGGTTCTATCATCACAGGATTAAGTATGTTGACATTAATGTACGCTTTAGTCAGTGCCTATATAGCTGGTGGAAGTGATATCTTGCGTATCAATTTAGACAATTGGTTAAGTACTAAACTTTCTCCTCAAGTTACAGCTATTATTTTCACTATTATTTTTGGGGGGATAGTTGGCTTAGGTGCAAGAGTTGTCGATATAGCAACAAGATGGATATTCATAGTTAAACTTGTATTCTTACTCATTATCATTCTTATCATGTTAGGCTTCATAAAAATGGAAAACTTAATGCAGTTACCTATGGAAAAGAAACTATTCTTCTCTTCTATTCCTGTAATATTCACTTCTTTTGGTTTTCATATTGTAGTGCCTAGTATGGTACATTATTTAAATGGTAATATTAAGGATTTAAAAAAAGCATTTTTTTATGGAAGTCTATTGCCTTTAGTCGTTTATATCGTCTGGCAAATGTCAATACTAGGTAGTATTGATCCTGCAATATTTTATGCGATTATAAATGAAAGCAGAGGACTGGAAGGAATGATTAAAGCCGTAAGTAGTATTTCTAATTCTGCATGGATGCAAGTTCCTATTAACATATTTACTGCTTCTGCAATATTAACGTCGTTTTTAGGTGTTGCTTTAGCATTATTTGACTATATCAAAGATTTAGGTAAGAAAAAAACAGTTTTTAAGCGTCCTTTTATAATATATCTCATTACTTTTATCCCTCCTTTACTTTTTGCATTATATTATCCTAAAGGATTTGTAATAGCATTAAGTTACGCTGCTATTTCAGTTGTGATAACCTCTTTGTTTATCCCTGTCTTAATGTATATTAAAGTTAAAAAGAAAAGACAAGAAAAAATCCCTTTCTTTCAAAAGATTATTTTTATACTAATAGCTGCATTTGGAATTAGCATATTAATCATACAAGTATTAATGACAATGGGAAAACTCCCAATCGTAGAATAATGAAAATAAAAACAATTACATTAAAATCAATTTAAAAAAGAAATGCAAAGAATTATCGGAAGTATCTTTATTGTTGCAGGGACAACAATTGGAGCAGGAATGTTAGCAATGCCAATTATATCAGCAAAAGTAGGGTTTAGTTTTATGGCCTTTATTTTGTTCTGTATTTGGTTTGCTATGTTTTATACTTCAATACTTCTTGTAAATGTATATAAATACAATTCGCCTAATGATGGGCTTAATACGCTAACAGTAAAATATCTTGGAAACTCAGGAGCTATAATTACAGCATTAAGCATGCTTTCATTAATGTATGCTTTAGTAAGTGCCTACATGACAGGAGGTGGAGAAATATTACGAACTAATTTAGAACTTTGGTTAGATAGAGAGGTTTCTCCTCAGTTATCAGCTATTTTGTTTTCAATTCTTTTTGGAGGTATTATATCTTTTGGTACTCGATTAGTTGATATAAGCACAAAAATAGTATTTAGCATCAAACTATTTTTTCTATGTATCGTATTTGGATTGCTACTTCCACATATTGAAGCAAGTAATCTAAAAAATATGCCAACCTCAGCTATTCCTGTTTTGGCTACTATTCCTGTTATTTTTACTTCATTTGGTTTTTATGTTGTAATACCAAGTTTGGTAAAATATCTTAATGGTAATATCAAGCAGTTAAAGTGGGTGTTTTTTGTAGGAAGTGCCTTACCTCTTGTACTCTATCTATTTTGGGAACTAACTATTTTAGGTAATATTGAAAGCTCCAAATTTAGTATTATCCTACAAAACAATTCGGGGCTGGAAGGTTTAATCAAAGCTATTAGAGAAATACAAGATTCTAAGATAATAAAAGTTTCTTTTGTGATATTTGCTGCTACAGCTGTATTAACCTCTTTTTGGGGTGTCGCACTTGCTTTGAATGATTATATTCGAGATATTGGAAAAAACAGACCTATGGTTAATAATAAAATTTCAGCTTTATTATTGACATTTATACCTCCTCTCCTATTTGCTTTATATTATCCAGATGGTTTTATAATAGCATTAGGATACGCTTCTATTTCATTAGTCGTATTAGCATTGATAATGCCGATGCTAATGCTAAAAAAAGCGCAGAAAGAAGCTGGTGTAAAACAATCATTATTTCAAAAGATTGCTTTTATTTTCTTATGGGCACTTTCGTTATTAATTATAATATTACAAGTATTAACAGGACTAAAAATACTTCCTACTCACTAATACCTATAATATATAAAAAGTAAGCGACTTAATCTAGATTAAGTCGCTTTTCTATTTATAAAGAATATAAACAATCAATTTTTTAATTGAAATACCTCACATTTTTTTTAACCAAACAAAAAGTTAAAAATTCAAAATAAATTTACAATAATATTATTTTTGTTAAAAAATAACACCTATCATGAAATTACACTTAAAATATTTAATTATTTCAACAATGCTATTTAGCTCTAACATTATCTTTTCTCAAAATATTGGTATAAATACTAGTGAACCTACAGAAACATTAGATATCAATGGAACAGTTAGAATTAGAGCAATAGACATTAAAAACTCTAATGAATCTTATGATATTTTAGTAAAAGATAATAATGGTGTAATAAAAAAAGTAAGTAAAAAAGATTTAGAAATAAAAAAAGAAACAATTACAATAAAATTAGAAGTAGGAGAAACTGCAACCATAACTAACACTCTACAATACAATGTAGCTAATATTATAGTAACTGCAGGAAATTCTTGTGGGAGAACAATGATTGCTAACTTTCAAACAAATTTATCTGCATTAGTATACATAAATGCTATAGCGCGCGACAAAATAGGAGAAATTGAAATTATTCCTATTCCTAGTAGTGCATCTGGAGACACCTCTGTAGGTTATAAAGTCAAATTTCCAGGAGTAACAGCCTGCGCAGATGGTGGAAATTCTACAGCTTTTAATTTTACTTTTGAAAAAAAAGGAAAATATACTTACAACATAACAAATAATGGAAATATTGCTAAAAGTTACACTATAATTTTACAAAAAATATCTTAACCTATGAATATAAAGTATTTATTATTTATTCTTATAATTAATATTGCCTCGTGTCTATCTCAAAATAGTATGGGAATAAATACAGAATTTCCTACTGCTACTTTAGATGTTAATGGCCATACTCGTATTAGAAATACCGAAAGCTTAAACATAAATAAAGATTTTGATATTATTGTTACAGACTCTGATGGTTATATTCATTCAGTAGAAAAAGATATTTATACGCAGGATCTAGAAAGCATTGTAATAAAAGATCTAAAGCCATTAAGTAGTACTACATTTACCAACGAAGCAAAATTTCAATCCATAAATCTAATTATAACTGCAAAAAACCCTTGCGATAGAGTAATGTTTTGTTCATTTTCTACAAATTTAGGAGCTTTTACATTTCTAAACGGAATTGCGAGAGATGTTCAAGCAGTTTCTTCCATTAAATCTATACCAGGAAGTCAAAATGCATACTCTGTTACATGGGATATAGTTTTCCCTAATGTAACAACATGTAGTACTGGTACTGGTAGTAAATCAGATTACTTTGATTTTTCCATAAAACAAATTAATGCAACAACTTTTGAAATTACAAACTTAGGCTCACATAGTAAAACATTTAATATTTACATGGAAAAAATATAACCTTAATAAATTACAATTGTGACTTAATCTAGATTAAGATTTTTCTAGATTAAGCCGCTTTTTTATTTATAAGCACCACTTCCTCAATACCTTTGTATATATAAAATTGAAAATATCATGGAAAACATAGTTTTAATTGGTGCTACAGGATATGTAGGAAGTGCTATACTAAATGAATTACTAAGCAGAAATATTGCTGTAACTGCAATTGCGAGAAATATAGATAAAATTGCTACAAACAATACACTTGTTACTAAAAAAGCAGCTGACATTAATAACATAGATGAACTTACTAGTATTATTAAGGGTGCAGATGTAGTAATTAGTGCTTTTAATGCTGGATGGACCAATCCAGATTTATACAATGCTTATACAAAAGGAGCTAATGCTATTCATCAAGCAGTAGAAAAAGCTAACGTAAAACGATTAATAGTAATTGGAGGAGCCGGAACATTATTCATAAAACCAGGTCTTCAACTTGTAGATACTCCAGATTTTCCAGAATTCATAAAACCAGGAGCAACAGCCGTAAGAGATTACTTTAAAAATGTGCTATCAAAAGAATCAAAATTTGAATGGACATATTTTAGTCCTGCAATAGAAATGAGTCCGGAACATCCAGGGAAAAGAACAGGTCATTATAGACTAGGAACTAATACCCCTGTATTTGATAGCGAAAACAGAAGTAGAGTGTCGGTCGAGGATGTTGCTGTAGCTATAGTAGACGAAATAGAAAACAAGCAACAAATAAATAAGCAATTCACTATCGGTTATTAAAACCTTACTAATTTCTTTATACAAAAATAGGAGCTAATTTTAAGCTCCTATTTTTATTTATAATTCTACTTGTTCTTAAGAAGATAGCGTACAACATGTTCTGCTGCGTGAAGACCAAATAAAGCAGGCATCCAACTATTAGTTCCAAAAAATGATTTTTTAAAGTTTTTACCATCAGTCATCTTCAAACTACTTTCATCAGGTTTTTCTAGTGAAAAAACAGCTTTAACACCAGATGATATTCCTTCTTTTTTAAGGCGTTTTCTTATTTGTTTTGCTAAAGGACAAACTTCTGTCTTGCTAATATCTTTAATAACTACTTTATTAGCCATTAATTTTCCACCAGCTCCCATATTACTTATCACTTTAACTTTCTTTCTTTTAGCTGCTAAAATTAAGTTTACCTTAGGTGTAATGCTATCTATACAATCAAGTATATAATCAAAATCCTCAGTGATTATTTCGTGTGCACGTTCTGGCGAAATAAACTCTTCTATACGTATTAAATTAAGTTCAGGATTAATATCTATTAAACGATCTCCTACTACCTGTACTTTCGGCATCCCGACTGTTGAATGTAGTGCTGGTAATTGTCTATTAATATTAGTAATATCCACCGTATCACCATCCACTATTGTCATATTACCTACTCCTGCTCTTGCTAAAAACTCTGCCGCAAATGATCCTACACCACCTAGGCCTACTACCATAACTTTTGCATTCTTTAATTTTTGTAAGCCTTCCTCTTTAAAAAGTAGCTCTGCTCTTTCTTGCCAAACTGCCATCTATAAATTAAGTTTTAATCAGCTAATGCTATTATAATTATTTGTAAATACACTCGAAAAATTCTTTTCTATTTGTTGTTCTATATCTGGTCGTAAAGTAAGTGCTTTCTGATAAACCTCATCAATAGTAATATCTAAACTATTATCTGTTTCAAGAAATATTCTATCACTTGGAATCGATATAAAAACCTCACTCAACTTTGAGTACGTTATTAATGCTTTTCCAAAAGAGAGATAAAAACCGTTTTTCAGTAAACTTTCTGCTACTTGCATATTCTTATTAAAGCCATGTACTATCAATGGTATACTTAATTTCAACTCTTTCTTAATGGCTATAATTTCTTGATATGCAGAAACGACGTGCAAAATTACTGCTTTTTTATATTTTTCTGCAAGTAGTAATTGCTCCGTAAATACTTTTATTTGAATATCTAATGGTGTTTGCGTTTTCTTATCAAGTCCACACTCACCAATTGCTAAACAATTATTAAGCTTTAAATGCTTCTCCATAAATGACAATTCTTCCTCTATTCGCTTTTCATTAATATACCACGGATGTATTCCTACTGAAAAATAAGGAAGAGTATTATTAGCTTCTAATGGATATTGATTAATAATAGCTATATCATTTACTTTCTTATCAATATGATGAGTGTGAATATCTATTTTCATAGTTGCGAAGATAAAAAAAGAGTTGCTTTCGCAACTCTTTCTTATTTAAATATCAATCAATATTTACTATTTTTTATTTTAATCCAGCTAAGCTATGTTCAATTGTAGCAATTTTAGCTAAAGCATCTGCTTCTTTTTTTCTTTCGTTTTCAATAACCTTTTCAGGAGCACCACTAACGAATTTTTCATTTGATAATTTACCTTGTACAGATTTTAAGAAACCTTTTAAATATTTCAATTCTTCTTCAAGCTTAGCAACTTCTTCCTCAATATTTACACTACCGGTAATTGGAATAAAATATTCATTTGATTTTACGCGATAAGATAACGCACCACTAACCTGCTCAGTAACATATTCAATTGAAGAGACATTCCCTAACTTGGAAATGATGCTATCAAAATAAGTAGAAGTATTCTCATTATTGATAACTTTCAATTCAATAGCTTCTTTAAAAGAAATATTTTTATCTTTTCTTATTGTACGGATACCTGCAATTACTTCAGTTGCAAAATCAAACTCTTTAATTAAATCTTCATTAAAAGGTATAATCTCTGGCCATGATGATACTACAAGAGCATCTTCTGCTGTACGCTCATTTATATGTTGCCAAATTTCCTCAGATAAGAAAGGCATAAATGGATGTAGCAATTTTAAGTTAGCCTCAAGTAATGCAATTGTTTTTTCAAAAGTTACCTTATCTATTGGTTGTTGATATCCAGGTTTAATCATTTCAAGGAACCAAGAACAGAAATCATCCCACACTAATTTATAGATAGCCATTAAAGCGTCAGATATTCTATATTTATCAAAGTGATCCTCAATCTCTACTAACGTTTTTTGCAACTTAGCTTCAAACCATTCTAAAGACACTTTTGCTGATTCAGGCTGCTCCAATGTATCTGAAACTTCCCATCCTTTAATCAATCTAAAAGCATTCCATATTTTATTAGTAAACGCCTTACCTTGAGCACATAATTCTTCGTCAAACATAATGTCATTACCTGCTGCAGCAGATAATAATAATCCTACACGAACACCATCTGCACCAAACTTGTTTATTAATCCTAAAGCATCTGGTGAATTTCCTAATGATTTAGACATCTTGCGTCGTAACTTATCTCTTACAATCCCAGTAAAATATACATTTGTGAATGGTTTCTTACCAGTGTATTCATACCCTGCCATAATCATACGCGCAACCCAAAAGAAGATAATATCTGGACCAGTTACTAAATCATTAGTAGGATAGTAATAATTAAACTCTTTATTATCAGGATTGCTTACTCCATTAAATACAGACATTGGCCATAACCATGAAGAAAACCAAGTATCCAAAGCATCATCATCTTGTTTCAATTGATCAAGTGTTAGATTCGGATTTTCTGATTTTTCTTTTGCTAGCTCAAGCGCTTTTTCTTTTGTTTCAGCAACTACAAAATCTTCTTTACCATCGCCATAGTAAAATGCTGGAATTTGATGTCCCCACCATAATTGACGTGATATATTCCAATCTCTAATGTTCTCTAACCAGCTTTTGTAAGTATTATTATAACGGCTAGGATATAATTTCACCTCTTCTGATTCCATTACAGCAGCAAGAGCAGGCTTAGCCAATTCTTCCATTTTTAAAAACCACTGGTCCGAAAGTCTAGGCTCAATAACAGCTTTTGTGCGTTCAGAGGTTCCAACATTATTTACATAGTCTTCTACTTTATCTAATGCACCTAAAGCAGCTAACTCAGCTTCTATTTCTTTACGAACTACAAAGCGATCTTTGCCTTTATAATGTAATCCATAATCGTTAAGAGTTGCATCAGCATTAAAAATATCAATAATTTCTAAATTATGTCTATCTCCTAAATCTTTATCATTAACATCGTGCGCAGGTGTAACTTTAAGACAACCTGTTCCAAATTCCATATCTACATATTCATCAAAAATAATTGGAATTACTCGATTACAAATTGGAACAATTGCTTTCTTACCTTGTAAATGTGTATAGCGCTCATCATTAGGGTTAATACAAATAGCTGTATCACCTAAAATTGTTTCAGGACGAGTAGTAGCAATAACTAAATAGTCATCAGATCCTTCAATCTGATATTTTAAATGATAAAGTTTCCCGTTGCGTTCTTCATATATCACTTCTTCATCAGATAAAGTAGTTTTAGCTTCTGGATCCCAATTTACCATACGGTAACCTCTGTATATTAATCCTTTATTATACAAATCAACAAAAGATTTAATAACCTGCTCAGACATCTCTGGATCCATTGTAAATTTAGTACGATCCCAATCACAAGAACATCCTAATTTTTTAAGTTGATCCAAAATCACTCCACCATATTCTTCTGTCCAGTCCCAAGCGTGTACTAAAAACTCTTCACGAGTTAAATCGTTTTTATTGATTCCCTGCTCTTTCAATTTAGCGACGACTTTAGCTTCAGTTGCGATAGATGCGTGGTCAGTTCCAGGTACCCAACATGCGTTAAGTCCTTTTAAACGTGCACGACGAATCAATACATCTTGGATTGTATTGTTTAACATATGCCCCATGTGTAACACCCCAGTAACGTTAGGTGGAGGAATTACAATTGTGTAAGGCTCTCTATGGTCAGGGGTAGAATGAAAATATCTATTTTCCATCCAGTACTGATACCACTTTTGCTCTACTTGCTTTGCGTCAAATTGTGCAGGAATTGTCATTATATTTATTTTTTTACTTGTTTTTAACATTTAAATCTTCCTGATAAAAGGAATACACCATAAGAATATTAATATTACTTATAAAAGTGTTTGTTCTTTTTTTATTATCTTTGTAATATGCAAAAATAGATATTACCCTTTTAATTATAAAATATTTGCTGTGAATAATAAAAATAATTCAAAACAAATATTGGGTAATTATCGAAAGTTGATAAATTTACGAAACAAAAAAGAAGTAAAATGAAAAAATTATTAGCATTATTAGTATTCGTTCTTACAAGTGCAATCTCATTTGCACAAAACGGACCTAAAATTCAATTTTCAGCTGAAAACAACACTATCGACTATGGTACTGTAGTAAAAGGGGAAGATGATGGTCTAAGGACTTTTGAATTCACTAATACTGGTGACGAACCTTTAATCATTACTGATGTTCGTTCTTCTTGTGGTTGTACTGTGCCATCAAAACCTACAGAGCCTATTTTACCTGGACAAAAAGGTAAAATTGATGTAAGATATAATATGGCTCCAGGACGTATTAGTCGTACAATCACTGTTGAAACAAACGCTGTTAATTATACAAACGGTGTTGTGCCTTTAAGAATTAAAGGAGAAGTTGTAAGTAAATAGTAAAAACTAGAAACAA
>NZ_BAEX01000065.1 GCF_000246945.1 Myroides injenensis M09-0166 | reverse complement strand
GCAAAAGGGATCAAGTTCAAAAGTTGGGGACTAGGCAAAAAGTTTGGTCAATCTGAAAAGGAAAAACGACTTATCTCTCACTCCTCTATACATCATACGAAGTATTTATTTTTTGTTTATGCATATAGTTTGGTTAATCCGTATAGTGAAAAATTAATATGGATCAAGTGAGAAAAAGTTATGATAAAAAAAAACTGTCATTATGATCCATTCTTATTTAATACACATGTTTGAAATGATCTTACATTAAGTTTTAAGCAGTTATATTATATATAAATGAAATTATATAGTACTACTCTTTTGAGTGATGCCGCAGTGATGCCGCTATGATACCGCAATGATGCCGCTTAAATACGCTTAAATAGCGGTATCACTACGGTATCATTGTGGTATCAAAGCAGGAGCATTGAGTGTCGTTCCAGTAGTGTTCTAGAACTATAATGATAACTATTTTATATTGATTTATAATAACAAGCCTATTCCAATTAGTATAAATGGAATGAGCTCGGTATCTCACCGAGCTCATTATATTAAAAAGACTGTATAACTTTATTCAATTTTTTTGAGGTCAGTTGGCAGTCTATATTATGATAGCACTTTTTTTATTTTTGTAAAGCTTCGAAACGCATTTTATACTTTTTAACTTCAAATTCTAGCTCTTTTATATTTGTCTGTAGTTTTAAAAGTTTAGCCTTTCCTTTAAGCTCTTCTATAGGTGTCAATTTTCCTAAAGATTGCTTTTCGATGAATTTTGCTTCTTCTTTTTGAAATTTATCCTCTGCTTTATGTAATTTGTCAGTTGTTTTTGATAGATTATTCTGACTTTTTATAAGTTCTTTTTGTTTCTTTAATTCTCTTTTTTGTTCTTTTTCTTTTTGCTTTTGTTGTTTTAGTTCTTCTTTTCTTTTTTGTTCAGCAATTTTTTGCTCTTGTTCAATCTTTTTAGCCTCATCAAGTTCATTTTTTAATCTTAATTCCTCGATAGTTATTGAAGATTTTAGTTCTTCTTGTTCTTGTGAGAGCTGTTTTAATGAATTTTCAGTTTGAATTAATTCATTAGACTTATTGGTGTTGTTGTCTTGAGCATTAGCACCAACAGTGAAAGCCACAAATAAGCTTGTAGCTAAAAGCATTCTTTTGTTCATTTTGCGAGTTTTTGTTTTTTGTTTTATTGTATTTAGTTGTTGTAATAAGGATGATTTACCATTCGTTTATTTTATTAGCATCTAGCTTTAAAAAAATAAATAAAAGTACGGTAAAGGCTATTAAACTTGATCCTCCGTAAGAAAAGAATGGGAGGGGAACACCAATAGTAGGAAATAATCCAACTAACATTGTGATGTTAAAAGCAAAGTGTATAAATAGGAAAGCAATCACACAATAACCATAGACGCGATTAAAACGTTTTTTTTGTCTTTCAGCTAAGTAAATTAATCTATAGAATAGGCAGACAAATAAGGTAATCACTACCGTAGAACCTAAAAAGCCCCATTCTTCACCTACTGTAGTAAAGATATAGTCAGTATGCTGCTCGGGCACGAAGCCTCCTTTTGTCTGTGTTCCTTCAAGAAAACCTGTTCCAGTCCATCCTCCAGAACCAATAGCTATTTTTGATTGGTTTAGATTGTATCCTTCCGCTTGTAGGTTTACATCTTCACCGATAAGTACATTGATACGGTCTTTTTGATGGGGTTCTAAAACTTTGTCATAAACGTAATCTACTGAAAGCACAAATACTGACATGATTAATGATAGTATTACATATATGAATGGATTTCTAGAAATGCTTTTATTGAAATAAAAGTGTAAGAGTGTTATAACTATTATAAGCGATATAATAATAATAGGTTTGACAACTAATGCGGAAACAAATAGTACGATAGCTATAAAGCCTGTCCATAAATACCATGATGGCAATCCTTCTCTGTATAAAACAAATATTAGCGAAGCGAATAGCATTGCACTTCCTGTATCATGTTTTAAAATGAAGAGGGTAGGGATTGCAATGATTGTTAGGGCAATTATTTGTTCTTTTATAGTGTTTAAGTGTCCTTGATTGTCGGAGAGGTATTTCGCTAATAATAAGGCTGTAGTGGTCTTTACAAATTCAGATGGCTGAATACCAAATCCTCCAATGGAGTACCAATTTGTTTGCCCTTTTACAGATTTACCAAAAAAGAAAAGCCCTAGTATGGATAGCAGTCCAATGACATAGAAAATTAAAGCATATTTTTCATAGAATTTTGCATCTATAGAAAGAATAAGAATAATTACTGGTATAGTAATAATAATAAAGATAAGTTGTCTACCATATATTTGATTAAGGTCAAATACGGAGGTAGTCTCAGCAGGTAAAGATGCTGAATAGATATTAAACCATCCAGCAGCTACTAATAAAAAATATAGTAGTATTGTTATCCAATCGATATTTCGCTGTACACTTACTCTTCTCATTTCTTTTTAGAATTCTCTGCGGCTTTGTATAATTGAATTACTTTATCATATTCTGACTGTAAGCTACCTTCAATCATTTTTCTTTCTAAATCTTTTCTTACTACGTCTTTAAGCAAATATTTCTGTAACATTAAACTTGTTATAGGTGCTCCCCATCTAGCTCCCCAGTAACCATTTTCAATAAATACAGCTATTGCAATTTTTGGATTGTCTTTTGGTGCAAAAGCAACGAAAACTGAATGATCCGTTAATTGATAACGTTTACCATTTATTCTTGTGAAGTTTTCTACTGTACCTGTTTTTCCACACATCTCTAAGTTATCTACACTTACAGAACGCCCTGTCCCACTGTGAAATACTTCATTCATCCCTTCTATAATAGGACCAAAATGTTTTGGATCTATTGAGGTTTGGTGTTTAGTTGTAAATTTTTTATCAATCTTGTGATGTTCTATATTTTTTATGATGTGGGGAGTGTAGTAATATCCTCTATTTGCAACAGCAGCCATCACGTTAGCTAATTGCATCGGTGTCATAATTACCTCTCCTTGTCCAATAGCATTTGAAATAGTGGTAGTACTTTTCCACCCACCATTAGGATACCATCTATCATAGTATTTTGAGTCTGGAATATGACCTTTTCTCCCTTCAGGAAGATCATACCCTAAAAATTGACCAAGCCCAAAGCTTTGTAAATGTTCATTCCATTTATTTATACCTTCTGCAGGAGTTTTATATTTTTCAATTATACGTTTGTAGGTTTGAGCAAAATATGTGTTACACGATTTAGCAATAGCTGTGTGTAAGTTCCAGTTACCACTATCGTGACATCCCATCCAAGCACCTTTCCCGTAATAAAAACCTCTATTACAACTAAAGGTTGTATGTTCATTAATAACCCCTTCTTGTAAACCAATTAAGGAAGTAAGTATTTTAAATGGAGATCCAGGTGAGTACTCTCCAGAAAGGACTCTACTATACAATGGTTTTGCTAATGAGTCATTGTATAATTTGGTATAATTCTTAGATCTCTCTCTACCTACTAATAAGCCTGGGTCATAACTTGGTGCATTTACTAATGCAAGGATTTCTCCTGTCTCAGGTTCTATAGCAACAATTCCGCCACGTTTATTTTGCATTAGAAGTTCACCATATGCTTGTAATTCACTATCTATAGTAAGCATGATATCTTCTCCTTTTTGAGCTATTGTATCATAAATACCATTTTTGAATGAGCCTATTTCTCTGTTGAATCTATCTCTTTGTATATATTTTACTCCTTTTTTACCTCGCAATAAATGTTCGTATTCTTGTTCTATCCCTTGAATTCCTATTAAGTCGCCTGGTCTGTAATAAGGATTTGCTGCAATATTTTGATCATTTACCTGACGGATATACCCAAAAATATTTGCTCCTGAAGATACCTGATAGTCTCTTAAAGAACGTTTTTGTATATAAAAACCATTAAAGTGTCTAATCTTTTCTTGAAAAGCAGCATATTCTGCTTTACTTAATTGCGGTAAAAAAATAGATGGTAACCTAGGGCTGTATTTTTTAGCTTTTAAGAGTTTGGTATCGAATTCTTCTCTCGTTACATCTAATAAGTTACATAATGCTAATGTGTCAATATCTTTAACTTCTCTAGGTACAACCATGATGTCATAAGAAGGCTGATTTGCTATTAATAGCTTTCCATTGCGATCAAATACATATCCTCGTTCAGGATATTCATAAACGATTTTTAATGCATTATTTTCAGACTTTTTGATATAAGTGTCATCCATTACTTGCAAGTAAAATAATCGTGCTAGAATTACTATAGTAACCGTAGCTATTATAATTGGTAATAGATACTTTCTCATTTTTTTGTTGGTTTAATCAAAAATAATATCAATATACATGTAAGTAAAGTAAATATTGTAGTCAATAAAGTTCGTATTGCTATCTCAAAGATAAAATTGAAACGCAAAAACTCTAAACCAAATAGAACAATATGATGAACTATTATACAAATAGCTATATAACCAAAAACTTCTAATGATCTAAATAAATCATTAGTTACTTTTTTAATAATATTTAAATTGTGATATTGATAACTGATACCAAACGAAAACTTTAATATTGAAGGTCTTACAAATGCTAAAATTAATGAAGCAGCAGCATGTATTCCTCCCGAGTTTTCAAACATATCTACTATCAAACCTAAGGCAAAGCTTGTAATATAAAAAACTGCTTTATCTTGGTTAGTAGGATATAATATTATGAATAAAATATAAGGGAATGGATTGATAAAAGTGAATAAATCAATATTATTAAATATCAATACTTGAGCCATTAATAGGCATATAAAACGTGCAATATTTGATAATACAATACTATTCATTTTTAGTTTCTTGTTCTAATTCATTGATTTCTTCAATATTATTATTCTTGATAATATAAACATAACCTAAATTCGTCATATCATTGAATAAACGTACTGAAATTGTAAAGTAATTGGAAGCTTCTGTTGTATATGCTTTTTCAATTATCCCAATTGGAATATTCTCTGGGAATATTTTTGATATACCACCCGTAACTATTGTATCTCCTTTGTGAAGTTCAGCAAGTCTTGGGACATCAGTTAAGTTAACATATCCAGTATTCGTTCCATCCCATTTTAAAGTACCAAAGTGATTAGTGCCTTTTATTTTAGCATTAATATTTGATTTAATATTAAGAATACTTTGAACAGTAGAGTAGTTATTAGAAGATTTTTCAACAATACCTAGTACACCATTACTATTAATTACCCCCATATCTCTTTCGATATGTTGGTTTTTTCCACCTTTGATAGTTAAATAGTTTTCTTTTGTATTGAAAGAGTTTCTTATCACCTTAGCCACAATGATTGAATATTCATCATTATCAGAAGGTCTGAGATTTTGTATTTCTAAAGAATCACTTGCTGTTTGATTATTATATACAATTGATTTTAGATATGCATTTTCTAAAACCAGAGCGTCGTTCTCTGATTTTAGATGCATATATTCTTTTAAGTCATTAATATTTTCATAGACGTATCCCGTCACACCATTTGCGGAACTTATAAAAGAACTCTTATGGAAAGTATGAGTTCTAATTATAAAAGCAAACGATATGAATAAAAGCAGCAAAAACAGTAGCTTAGTACTGTTTTTTATGAAGAAATTAATTATTTGCTGCATAGTGTTTTATTTACTTGATAAGGACACTCTTATATTTGTCTAGATTTTTAATTGCTAAGCCAGTACCTCTTACTACGGCTCTTAATGGATCCTCTGCAATGTAAACAGGTAAGTCTGTTTTTTGAGAAATACGTTTGTCTAATCCTCTTAACATTGATCCACCACCTGCTAAATAAATACCAGTGTTGTAGATATCAGCAGCTAATTCTGGTGGTGTTTGCGACAATGTCTCCATTACTGCATCTTCTACACGTTGGATAGATTTATCTAAGGCTTTAGCAATTTCTCTATAAGAAACTGTTACTTGTTTTGGTTTACCAGTTAACAAGTCACGTCCTTGAACTAACATATCATCTGGTGGTGTCTCTAAATCTTCAGTAGCGGCACCAATTTGAATTTTGATTTTTTCAGCAGTACTTTCTCCTACAAATAAGTTGTGTTGAGTACGCATATAGTAAATGATATCATTTGTAAATACATCACCAGCAATTTTAACTGATTTATCACAAACAATACCTCCTAATGCAATGACTGCAATTTCAGTAGTTCCTCCACCTATATCTACAATCATATTTCCTTTAGGCTGCATAATATCTACACCAATACCAATTGCAGCAGACATAGGCTCGTGTATTAAATAAACCTCTTTACCATTCACTCTTTCACAAGATTCTTTTACTGCACGCATTTCAACTTCAGTAATTCCTGAAGGAATACATACTACCATACGCAAAGCAGGTGTAAACATTTTCTTTCTCAATGAAGGAATGCTTTTGATAAAGAGGCTTATCATTTTTTCCGAAGCATCAAAATCAGCAATAACTCCGTCTTTTAATGGGCGGATTGTTTTGATATTACCATGTGTTTTCCCTTGCATAAGACTCGCTTCTTTTCCAACAGCAATTATCTTTCCTGTTGTCCTATCACGTGCAACAATAGAAGGGTTGTCTACCACAACTTTCCCATCGTGAATGATCAAGGTATTCGCCGTTCCTAGGTCGATAGCGATGTCCTCCGTCATAAAATCAAAAAATCCCATACAATTAAAAAGGCTTTTAGAGTTAATATTTTTATATGAAGTACAAAAGTAATAAATTAATGTTTAAAATGGCGCGTTCCTGTGAACACCATTGCTATATTATTTTCATTACAATAGTCTATACTTAATTCGTCTTTAATTGATCCACCCGGTTGTATTACAGCAGTTATACCTGCGTTACCAGCAATTTCTACACAATCAGGAAATGGGAAAAACGCATCACTAGCCATTACAGCTCCTTTTAAATCAAAATTAAAAGATGTAGCTTTTTCAATAGCATGACGTAATGCATCTACTCTTGAGGTTTGTCCCGTACCTGAAGCACAAAGTTGACGTCCTTTTACAAAAACGATTGTGTTAGATTTAGTATGCTTACAAATTTTAGAAGCAAACAATAAATCTTCAATTTCGTTAGCAGTGGGTGTAAGTTTAGTAACGTTTTTAAGTTGTTCTTTATTGTCGGTAAGATAATCTTTATCTTGTACTAAAATACCGTTTAAACAAGTACGTACTTGTTTTTTAGGTAATTCTATGTCGTTAATTACTAAGATTATTCTATTTTTTTTCTCTTTTAATATTTCAATAGCTTCATCATCGTAACTAGGAGCAATGATAACTTCACAGAATAATTTATTGATCTCTTCTGCTGTAGCTTTGTCGATTTTATTATTAGCTATTAAAACACCTCCAAATGCAGATGTAGGATCTCCAGCTAGAGCATCTAAATATGCCTCAACCATTGTATCTCTTTGCGCTAATCCACAAGCGTTGTTGTGTTTTAATATTGCGAATGTTGGTTTCTCGTTAGTAAATTCATTCATTAGATTCACTGCTGCATCCACGTCTAATAAATTATTATAAGATAATTCCTTACCATTTAATTTCGTGAAAAGAGCATCAAAATCACCGAAGAATTGACCTTTTTGGTGAGGGTTCTCCCCATATCTTAATTCGATACCGTTATCAATACTTATCTTTAAAGTATCATCTTCTTGATTGAAGTAATTAAAGATTGCGGTATCGTAGTGAGAAGAAGTTTTAAAAGCTCTAGTTGCTAATAATTTTCTTTGTTCTAATGTAGTTGCACCTTGGTTTTCTGTTATCATGTTTAAGAATAGCTCATATTCATTAACAGAAGGAACAATTACTGTGTCTTTAAAGTTTTTAGCAGCAGCTCTAATAAGGGAGATTCCACCTATATCAATTTTTTCTATGATATCAGCCTCTGAAGCTCCTGATGCTACTGTTTTTTCAAATGGATATAAATCAACAATTACTAAGTCAATTTGAGGGATATCAAACTCTTGCATTTGTGCTACATCTTGTGCATTATCTTGTCTGTTTAAGATTCCACCAAATATTTTTGGGTGTAACGTTTTTACTCTACCACCTAAAATAGAAGGATAAGATGTCACATCTTCTACAGCTACAACAGGGATACCAAGTTCTTTAATAAAAGTTTCAGTTCCTCCTGTTGAGTAGATAGTTACATTGTGCTTGTGTAGTTCTTGTACGATTGGTGCAAGGCCGTTCTTATCGAAAACGGAGATTAATGCAGATTTAATTTTTTTAGTTGTATTCATGTTGTGTTATTAATGAATGGCAAAAGTAAGTATTGTAAGTATAATTATAAAGTTTAAAACAGAAGTTTTATCTTTATTTATGTATAATAATTTGTAACAATATATAAGAGCTAGCGACTGATAACTTATAAATTGTTATTTAAATAGGTAAAGGTTTATGGTTCTTTATTTTAGACTACTGGTAAATAGCTTTCAGTTTGCTATTAATTCTTTAAAAACGAATAGACTTCGTACCATCTTATCATTGCTTGGTGTTACAATTGGTGTGTTTTCAATTATTGCAGTTTTAGCAGCTGTAGATTCATTGGATAAAAATATTAAGAAGGAGCTAAGTGGGTTTGATTTGAATATGATTTATGTATTTAATCATTCTTTTGGGCCAGTTGATATTCCTAGGTGGAAAGTAGATCAATATCCTAAAATGACTTTTGATGAATACGAATATTTAAAACGCAATGTAAATGGAGTAGAGTATATCTCTTATAATTTTTTTACAAAAGCTGAAAACATTAAGTACAATGCAAATTATGCGTCAGATGTAATAATGAAACCTACAGGTGTGGATATGCAATATTTAGACAACGTTAAAATTGCAAATGGAAGGTTTTTTAATGAGGCTGAAGCAAATAATGGGAGTAATGTTATAGTACTAGGTTATGAAGTCGCAAAAACACTTTTTGACGATATAGATCCAATAGGAAAGATAGTTAGATTATATGGACGTAATTTTAGAGTAGTGGGCGTAATTGAAAAACAAGGAGCTTCTAGTATAACATTTGATAGTAGCTATGATGAACGTGCTTATTTTCCTTCTAATTGTGTACGTCAAATATATGGAGAGAATAATTCAATGCTTACTCCAGTTGTAGTCTTGAAGCCTTTTGAACAATATGATGTTAATGAATTTGAAGATGAGATTAGAGCTAAGTTACGTCTTTTTAGAGGTATGAAAATTGGTGAAGATGACAACTTCTTTGTCAATGTTTTTGGAGGAATGCTTGATTTTATTGATGGAATAATTGAAAAGATGAATGTTGTAGGGTGGATAGTTAGCGGTTTTTCATTGTTAGTAGGTGGTTTTGGGATTGCTAATATCATGTTTGTATCAGTGAAAGAGCGTACACATTTAATCGGTATTCAAAAATCTATTGGCGCAAAAAAGAAATTTATTCTTTTACAATTTCTATTTGAATCTATAATACTTGCTTTAATAGGTGGTGTAGTGGGAATTATTTTAGTTTGGATGATATCTTTTTTCGTTTCTACCTTTACTAGTTTTTTCTTTGTTTTAAGTTTTAGCAATATACTTAAAGGGTTGGTTTTATCTGGGATAATAGGAATGATATCAGGTTTTCTTCCTGCGCGATCAGCTGCTAATTTAGATCCAGTTGAAGCAATTCGTATGGGAATGTAGCCATATAAAAGAGGGATTGACTAAGTAGTCAATCCCTCTTTTATATGGTTTTTATGTTTAAAAAAAGGTCGCCTTAATTAAAAGGCGACCTTATTCTATTTAATTATCTTATTGGTCTATCTAAAATTAAGTCAAGATATAAATTAACATTTTTCTTTAAATCTCGTCGGTGAACGATAAAATCTAAGAAACCATGTTCTAATAAGAATTCTGAAGTTTGGAAACCTTCAGGTAAATCTTTACCAGTAGTATCTTTAACAATTCGTGGACCTGCAAAACCAATTAATGCACCTGGCTCAGCAATATTAATATCTCCTAACATTGCAAAAGAAGCAGAAATACCACCTGTAGTAGGATCGGTACATAAAGAGATATATGGGATTTTAGCGTCACTTAATTGTGATAATTTAGCAGACGTTTTAGCCATCTGCATTAGAGAAAATCCTGCCTCCATCATACGTGCTCCCCCTGATTTTGAAATCATCATGAAAGGAATATTGTTTTTTAAAGAGTAGTCAATTCCTCTAGCAATTTTTTCTCCAACTACAGAACCCATTGATCCACCAATGAATGCAAAGTCCATAGCTGCAACTACTAATTTCTCTCCTTTTGAATTTCCAACAGCAACCCTAACAGCATCTTTCAATTGTGTTTTGGTCATTGCTTCTTTTAGACGATCTACATATTTCTTAGTATCTTCAAATTTTAAAATATCTTTTGAAGAAAGGCTTTTGGCTATTTCTTTGTAGTCGTTATTGTCAAAAAGAATTTCGAAATACTCTTTACTACCAATACGAACGTGATAACCATCTTCTGGGCTTACCCATAAATTTTGCTCTAGTTCGTCAGAATCAATTATTTTTCCTGTTGGAGATTTGTACCAAAGCCCTTTAGGAATATCTTTTTTGTTTTCCGTTGGTGTCTGAATTCCTTTTTCTTTCCTTTTAAACCAAGCCATAAAATGTTTGTTTTGTTTATATTAAGTTCGAAAGCAAGGAGTATTATAACGTATTTACGTTATTTAAGTCTTCAAAAGCTTTTTCTAATCGAGCAATTAAAGTCAATTCTCCTTGTCTAACCCATGTTCTAGGATCGTAATATTTTTTATTTGGTAGATCTGAACCTTCTGGGTTACCTATTTGAGTTTTTAAATAGTCAATTTTAGAAACCATATAATCGCGTATACCTTCAGTATAAGCAAATTGTGTATCAGTATCAATGTTCATTTTGATAACTCCATATCCAATAGCTTCTCTAATTTCTTCAAGAGATGATCCTGATCCTCCATGGAAAACAAAATCAACTGGGTTATGACCTAAATTGAATTTTTTAGATACATATTCTTGAGAATTTTTTAAAATTTTAGGTGTAAGTTTAACATTACCTGGTTTATATACACCATGTACGTTACCAAATGCTGCTGCAATAGTAAAACGTGGGCTCACTTTTGATAATTCTTCAAATGCGTAAGCTACTTCTTCAGGTTGAGTATATAATTTAGATGAATCTACACCAGAGTTATCTACTCCGTCTTCTTCACCACCTGTAATTCCTAATTCAATTTCTAAAGTCATTCCCATTTTGCTCATGCGCTCAAGGTATTTTTTAGAAATTTCAATATTTTCTTTTATTGGTTCTTCAGATAAATCAATCATATGAGAGCTGAATAATGGTCTTCCAAATTCTTTCATATGTTTTTCACCTGCATCTAATAAACCATCGATCCATGGTAATAACTTTTTAGCACAGTGGTCAGTATGTAAAATTACTGGTACACCATATGCTACAGCTAATTCATGTACGTGTTTTGCACCAGCAATCGCCCCAAGGATAGCTGCTTTTTGGTTTTCATTAGATAGTCCTTTACCTGCGATAAATGCAGCTCCTCCATTCGAAAATTGAATAATAACAGGTGCATTCATTTTAGCAGCAGATTCTAATACTGCATTGATAGTACTTGAACTAGTTACGTTTACAGCTGGTAAAGCGAATCCTTTTTCTTTTGCGTAATTGAAAATCTCTTGCACTTGATCCCCAAATGCAACTCCAGGTTTAATATTATGTGCCATGTCTGTTGTGTTAATTGTTTCTACAAAAATACTAATTATTATTTGATTAGAATGGATAATTGATTCCAACATTTAAAACGGACTCTTTAAAGTTGAATTCTTTAAACCATCTTCTTTGTGATTCTATTGATGGGTCAAATGTTTTAAATCCCATATCTATTCTGAATACAAAGAAACTAAAATCATATCGAATACCAAACCCAGTTGCCACTGCAATGTCTTTTAATGAAGAAATTCCATTAAATGTATAATTATCATCTTTTACGTCATCCCAAATATTCCAAATATTAGATGCATCCATAAATAACGCTCCAAACCATTTACCACCAAAATTAAATCTATATTCTGTACTGAAAAATAGTTTCATATTAGCCTCATTAAAATCATTTATTCCACCACTTCTACCTGGTCCTAAACGATACGATTGCCAACCTCTATTGTCATTTGATCCGCCTGAAAAATAACTACGTGAAAAAGGAATTGAGTTAGAGTTGGCATAAGGCAATGCTATACCTCCAAAAGCTCTAATTGCAATGACTCTTTGTCTTCCAAGATCCCAATATTTTACAAAATCTAATTCTGTTTTTACGTATTGCGAGAATTCTACATCTAAGAATGTTTTCTTTCCTGTAGGGCCTGTTTTAGAACTAGCTCCTTTCATTATCATATCCATTAACCCACCTGCAGATTCTATTTTAGCTTTTAAAGTATAAAAACTGTGATCGTTTATACTTGTCTTTGTTGTTCTAGTGAACACTAAATTAGATGAAATTATTAAGTTGTTTTCTGATAGACGCACTTGCCTTTCTGAAATACTTCTGATTAATCGTTGATCTTCTGGTGTGACATTGTAAGGGTTGTCTGCTTGAGTAGCAACTTTCATAAAATCATTTGCACCATTATTATCAATTGACAAATCACCTGACTCATTAAAAAAATCTGTCGGCAGTTCATCTTTATAATTTTGTGAGATAGCATTAAGACGATTATAAGACGATTTATAGACCGTAAAATAATTATTTGGATTAGTGTTTCTTACATATTGAATATTTGCTAAATCAAAACTAAATGAGTTCGTACGAGATGGATACCACGAATAATTAATAGTCCCATTAAAGTTGTCTTTGTCAAGTCCTATGTTGCGCTGTTTTGAAATACCAAATCCCATTGAGGTGGTTGGTAACATTGATTTAGGTATAATTCTTTCTGTTTTAATAGGAAATAATACCCTAGGAAAGGTTAATTTTATATCTGATCCATATTCTGTAACATTAAAGAATACATTATTAGGGTTACTCATCTGACGTGAAGAACCAATACTTCCTTTAATATTAAATTCTAATATTTCTGCCCCTCTAAATACATTTCTAAATAGAAGTCCCATACTTCCTCCAATACCAAAATCCTGTATATTTGAGTGTGTAATATCTAATGATGGATTAAACGTCATTTTTTTTCTTGATGTCAGATAGATATTGCTTATCAGAGATTGTTTAGTACTATCTCTAGGGTCTTCAATATATTCAATTACTGGGTAATTAAATATACGTAGATTACTTATTGATCTTGAAGTTAAGATTCTGCGTTGATCACTAAAAGTACTTCCTTTAGTAATAAATATTGCATCAGTAAGAGCTTTAGGTTTATACTGTAATTTTGTTGAGCTATAAATATTAAAATTATTATACTGAATACTATCTAGTACAAACTCTCTATTCTTACTACTATTATCAGTAAATATATTTACATCGCTAATCTTATATAGTTTATAAGGAACTTGTACTAATGTATCTCCAGATTTAATGGTTCTTGGATCAATAATCAAGTTAACATTTGCTGAATTCTTTTTATTTAAAATTGTATCTACTTCATAGCGTATGCTTAATTCTTGAAAATAATAAGCTCCGTTATTTCTAAAATCAGAAGTAAGTCTTTTGCGTTCATTATCAAAATTTTGAACGTTAAATACAGTATTAGGTTTTATTAAGCTTCCTTTTTTTGTTTTATTATATAAGTCTTGTAATGCTGGAGTTGAAATACTAGAAGATAGACTATCGATGTAGTAAGGATCTCCTGTTACTACTTCATAAGTATTTGTAACTTTTTTTATTCCAATTGTATCTACTTGTGACTTTACTTGAATGTCAAAATATCCTTTATTAAAGTAATAATTTTTTAATCTAGTAAGTGATTTATTTGTTTTTAATGTATCATATAAAACAGGTGGCTCTCCTGTCTTAATAAGGAAATTATTGATACCTGCTATAATAAACGATTCTCCTAGACGATTAACTTGTTTGCGAGACAATACGTTTACAAGAGCTTTGTCTGTTTTAGGATGCTGATCTAACCACACGTGATAAAGAGAATCGGCATTTGGTCTAGCAAGATTATATAAATTTAATCTTAAGTGAAAATTAGTAAATGGAAACGTACTATTTGGATGTTGATATAATTGCGCAATAACATCTTCTTTTTTCTGTTTTTTACCATTTTCAAAAATTTTATTTTCTAATAATAACGCTCTGCCATCCGGTACTCTCTTAGTAATAGAGCAGGAAAAAAAAGTTATGCTGGTTAATAGAAATAGTACTATTTTTGGTAAATATTTGCTCAAAGTGGTAGATATCAATATATAGTTCAAAAATACATTTTTTTATGGTTACGAAAAACCAAATCAAATTAATTAAGAGTTTACATCAAAAAAAAATAGAAAAGAATTTCAATTGTTTATTGCTGAGGGTATTAAAGTAATAGATGAGTTATTAAAATCTTCTATTGAATTAGATCATATTTACGCAATTGAACCACTAGAATTAGGAGTATCTACTTCCAAATTTACTATAGTAAGTTCTGATGATTTGAAAAAAATGTCTGCTTTATCTTCACCTTCTAATTGTCTAGCAGTTTTTAAAATTCCAAAACAAAAAGAAGTTGATTACAATAATTTGATTGTTGCTTTAGATGATGTTAGAGATCCTGGTAATTTAGGTACTATTATTCGTTTATGTGATTGGTTTGGTATTGAAGATATTATTTGTTCTAAGGAAACTGTTGATATTTATAACCCTAAAGTAGTACAAGCTACTATGGGCTCGATAGCCAGAGTTAATATTATATATGGGGATTTATCTAGTTTAATTAAAAGTGCTAACGATTTACCAGTGTTTGGTACTTTCCTTGATGGTAAGAATATTTATACTGAGGTGCTTCCTTCACAAGGGATTATTATTATGGGGAATGAAGCGAATGGTATTTCTAATGAGATAGAAAGCCTTGTGAATAATCGTATTACAATACCTCGTTTTGGAAAATTACAGCAAACAGAAAGCTTAAATGTAGCTATGGCTACATCTATTGTATTGAGTGAGTTTAAAAGAAACGAAGTTTAAAAAATTAGTGGAAAGTAAAGTTTACAAAAATCCCTCTTGTTTTCATTGATTTTATATTTCCAGTCCATGGACTATTAGGATTATTGTCTCTTACTAATTCATCTTGTAGTCCAAATACCCCTCTTACCGATGGTGAAAATTTAAAATACTGGAAGTAAATATCTATACCAACACCAACTTCATAATTTGCTGTCCATTTTTTCATGCGCCATATGCCTTCGTAGTTGTCCTTGCTTGAACTTGTATTACTACTTAAGTTTAAATCTACTGAAAAACCTCCTAATACATAGGGTCTTACGTTACCTGCTCTTAAAGCTGAAAACTTTAAAAGTAAAGGGAAGTGGATATAAGTGGAATTAACTTCTTTTGTAGAAGAATTTTTTAGTTCTGCCTCGGTAGGATTTGCATTTTGATGCTGTTCATTATAGTAGTTATAGATAATAGCTTTAGGGTATCGCAATTGTCTTTTTGCATAATATAAACCTGGTTCAAAACGCAAATCTAAATATTCCATAATGCGCAGATTACCTACTAAACCTACATTGAAACCAGTATTACCTGTCACTTGTATTTCAGTGTAATCATGAGGAAACTTCTTTTGAAGTTCTTCTAGTTGTTTGTAATAATCTGCTGTATAATCAATTTTATAATTATAAGAATTAAAACCTAAATAATACCCCCAATGAACACGCTGCTTGTCCCAGTCAGGTTTATTAATAATAGGATTCTTACCAAAGATCCATTGCGCAAATCCTTGTGAAGTGCTCAAGAGAATAAAAAAGATTATACACAGTTTTTTCATACTATTTTGATGACGAATAAATTGTAGCAATTCCCATAGTTTGAGGTTTATGCTTTACATCTTTAAACCCAACTTTTCTTAAAATATTGTTTAAATTCTCCCCAAATGGAAAATTTTTAGCTGAATCAGATAAATATTTATACGCATTTTTGTCTTTTGAGAAAAGTTTCCCCATGAAAGGCATGATATTCTGTGTGTATAAAAAATATCCTTGTTTGAAAGGGAATTTAGTAGGAACAGATGTTTCTAGTATAACAAAAATTCCTCCAGGTTTTAATACTCTTAATATTTCTGATAATCCTTTTTCTAAATTTTCAAAATTTCGAATACCAAAGCCAACAGTAATAGCGTCAAATGAGTTGTCTGCAAAAGGAAGGTTCTCTGAATCTCCTTGTATCATTTCGATACGATTATCTAGATTTAAAGCTTTTATTTTTTTCTTTCCTACCTCAAGCATTCCTGCAGATAAATCTAGACCAGTGATTTTTTTAGCATTTGATTTTGATAATAATATTGCTAAATCCCCTGTTCCTGTTGCAATATCTAAGATAGTTTCTGGTTGTTTTTCAGAAACCATTTTAAGTACTTTTCGTCTCCATCCTTGATCTGTCCCTAGTGAAATCATACGATTTAAGTTGTCATAATTGCCTGATATAGTATCAAACATTTGTTCAACTTGTTGTTTTTTCCCTAATTCAGATTCTTTATATGGAGTTATCTCTTTTGACATTGTATTTAATTTTGGACAAATATAAATATTAAAAAGTAATTGTTTGGTTTAGAATTAGGGATAATTGCAATCAATCACAAGATATGATTAATCTAAACCTTTTTATTTTGACTTGCCTAGGATTGATGGACTTTTTACAGTTTAAATTGAAGTCATCTTGACTTATTAGTTTTTTGAAATTTCTTAAGACCTATAACGTTAGAAGTTAAGAAACGCCATGTCATCCTACTAAATGATGTGATATTAAATCTATTGCTTAAAGAATGAAAGCTATTTAACTAAGCTTTTTATTTTTCAATTGCATATTTTTCTATAAATATTTTAACGATCTAAGCACAACAAAAAAACACCTCACTTTTTTTTAATCATAAAAAAACATATCTTGTTAAATTACAGTAGTTTACATTAAAAATAATCTATTGTGGTAAAATTGGAGTTCTTGTCAAGGCTAGTATTCATAAGGACTCTAGCGAAATGCTTCAACACTTCTTCAACATTTCCCCATGATTGCTCCATATAGAGAGCTGGTTATTGAGGGAATCTTGAAGAACTGTTGAAGCATTGTTGAAAAAATTATATCGTCTATAGTAATAAAGGCTGATATGAAATCAAATATTCCATGAATCATTTTAAGCACTTTTGTTCAAAAGACATTTGAATAATTAAAGGAGGATAATGAATTGGATGAGTAACAATAATAATATGAAGTTACTTTAACTTTTTAGTTTTTAGGAAATTTCTATTGGCTTTTTTTATTTTCCAAAAGTTAAGACAACCTCATTATATTAAAATAATAAAAGCCTTAACTAATAAGTAGATAAGGCTTTTATTTATAATTTTATGAAAATAGGTTTATATATACATATGGTAATAATCACCTCCAACGAATTCAATTTGTTTTCCTTTGTTAAATCCTAAGCGAGTATAGAGTTTCATAGCATCTGGATTTTCTAAATCTACTATTAAACCAACTTGGCTGTAATTATTTGATTTAGCATAGTCAACAATGTATTTTAATAAATGACTACCTACACCTTTACCTTGAACAATTGGAGAAACAGCAACAGTGTCAATATAATATTCGTTACCTTCTGTTTCAGGCTCTGGTATCATATCATTGTTGTATTGTTTTCGCATCAATTCTAACACAGGTTCTCTTAGTTTTTCGAACTCATTTCCATTGTATCCTGTTACCGTACCTACGACATTATCTTCTTCATCTACTGCAACGAAAGTGTTCTCGAAGCTGTAAAGATTATTAGGCTTTTTAAATAAAATGGTCAAGAAATTAATGGCTTCTTCAATATCTTCTTTTTGAATAAAGCTAAATACAATGTCTTCCATTGCTTGTAGCATTAATTCAGGAACTACATCATAATCTTCTTTTTTTGCTGGTCTTATTTGATATTGCATTTTCTTTTTGTTTAGAAAACAAAGGTAGTAAAGAGTTTTTATTAAGTGAAATCAAGATTATTGAATTTATTATTGATGTTTGTCTTTATATTCTCTTTCCTTAACTACACGATCCCAAATGGGACTAGCATTTTTTATATTTAATTCCTTAGGATTAAAGACTGGGTCTTTGCCTTTTTTGCGTTGCTTGTTATAGTCGTCAAGAGCAATCATAGCTGGTTTATATAATAATAATATAGCTATAAAGTTTATCCATGCCATGGCGCCTACACCGATATCCCCAATATCCCATGCTGTACTTGGTTTACTAATGGCGGCATAGTATACAGCAGCTAAAATGATTGCTCTCATTACCCATCTTAAGATAATATTCTTTTGCTTGCTTAAATAGGTAAAGTTTGATTCCGCAATAAATACATATGACATTGTGGTGGTTATAGCAAAAAAAGTTAGAGCTATCGCTATAAATTGGCTTGCTATAAGTGGAAAATGAACTGCAATAGCATTTACAGTATATTCTGATCCGGCTTCTACTCCAGGAATGTTTTTAACTATATAATCCCCTGCATTATCAAATACATTATACTGGTGCGTAAATAAAATCATAAGTGCAGTGGCTGTACATACAAATAGTGTATCTACATAAACTGAGAAAGCTTGCACAAGACCTTGCTTTACTGGATGAGATGTTTCAGAGGCAGCTGCCGCGTGAGGAGCAGTTCCTTGCCCAGCTTCATTAGAATAAATTCCTCTTTTAACTCCCCAAGCTATTGCTGAACCAAATATTCCACTGAAAGCTGATTCTAGATTGAAAGCTGATCTAAATATTAATCCAAATATTGCTGGTACTTCCTTGATATTTAGTGCAATAATGATGACTGCCATTATTATATAAGCTCCTGCCATAAATGGAACAATTACTTGAGATATTCTCCCTATTTTCTTTGCTCCTCCAAATACTGTAAGGGCTAGAAATATGCAAATACCTATTCCTGTAATCCATTGAGGTACATCAAAAGCATTTTTAATACTTATTGATATACTATTGCTCTGAATACTTGGTAAGAATAGTGCACAGCTTATTAAAGTAATAATAGAGAAAAGTAATGCAAACCATTTTTTATTGATACCATGCTCAATATAGAACGCTGGACCACCACAATATTGTCCGTTTTTTTCTTCTTTATAGATTTGTGCTAAGGTGGATTCTACAAAAGCTGATGCGCTTCCTAAAAAAGCTATCATCCACATCCAAAATACAGCTCCAGGTCCTCCCGCTGCGATTGCAGTTGCTACTCCCACAATATTTCCTACACCTACTCGCCCTGCAATAGCCATACTAAAAGCTTGAAATGGACTTACACCACGTTCAGAAGACCCTTCAGTAAAAAGTAATTTTACCATATGACGTACATATCTTATCTGTACAAAATTTGTTCGAATAGTAAAAAATAGACCTGCCCCTAAACAAAGGGCAATGAAGACATTTGACCAAATAATTGAATTGGCCAATTTAATTATACTTTCCATAATGTAATTTTTGTTGTGTTGTTAGTTTATTATTATGAAAAAGTAGGTAAAAAGTCTAATATGACAAAATTTATATTGATTTTAGTTTGAAAATTTATATAGATGGGGTTTTAAGAATTTGGTAAATGTTATTTATAACATAAAATTAACTATTGTGAAATGTTAGGTGTAAAGATATAAAGTCAGTAAATCTGCTGTTATAAATCACTAGGCAAGATTACTAAATGAAAAAAAAACTTGTGTACTTAGTGGAAGAGAAAGAAACTATTAAAAAAACAGTTTTTAGTTTTGTACTTTTTCAAGTTGTAAAAATAGGTAAGGGGATATAAAGAATAGGACAGAAGCCTGATGTAAAGTATCTATTGAGCAAGTATAGTAAAAGAAGTGCTCAAAGAAAATAAATAAACTATAGATAATATACAAAACAAAAGAGGATGGTGATACTACGTGT
>NZ_BAEX01000066.1 GCF_000246945.1 Myroides injenensis M09-0166 | reverse complement strand
GAACAGAACATACATTTATCTATATTGATTAATTATATAACAATAAAAAGAGCTACTATTATAAAAATAGTAGCTCTTTTTATTCTATAGAGATTATTGTTTTAATCTTCGTCGTCGGCTATTTCTAAATCTTTTAATGCATCCAATGAATCTTCAGCTGGATCAACAAAATCCTCTTCATCTTCATCGAAATTTTCGATTCTGTCCGCTAACTTAGTACTTACTTTCACAAGATAGATAGTATCTTCCGTTCTAACTTCCACTGCTTCAACAGTTTCATTCTTAACATTCTTAAAACGAATGATATCTGAATCATCATATCCATCAGGAAATTTCTCCACTAAAAGGGATAAAATTTCGTTAGTTAATTTTGCGTAATCAACAATTACTCTTTTCATTCTTTTATTGCTTTATTTCGGTTCAAATGTAATAGCTAAATTGTAATAAACAAATAAAAATTTAAACTTAATTTACATTTTTTTCCTATCAATTAATTACCAAGAATATACGCAAATATCAATGGCGCCACGATAGTTGCATCTGATTCAACAATGAACTTAGGTGTATCAATATCTAATTTACCCCAAGTAATTTTTTCGTTCGGCACTGCTCCTGAATATGAACCATAAGAAGTAGTAGAATCCGATATTTGACAGAAATAAGACCAGAAAGGTACATCTTCCCACTCTAAGTCTTGATACATCATAGGAACAACACAAATTGGGAAATCTCCAGAGATTCCACCACCAATTTGGAAAAATCCTACTCCATGTCCACCTGAATTAGCTCTATACCACTCTGTCAAGTATATCATGTACTCAATACCAGTTTTCACTGTGTGTACATTTAATTTACCTTTAATAACGTTAGATGTAAAGATATTTCCGCAAGTAGAATCTTCCCATCCTGGACATACGATTGGAATATTTTTTTCTGCTGCTGCAACAATCCAAGAATCTTTAGGGTCAATTTCATAATATTGCTCTAATACTCCTGAATTTACTATTTGATATAAAAACTCATGTGGAAAATAACGTTTCCCCTCTGCTTCAGCAGCATGCCATACATCTTCTAAATGTTTTTGCAAACGACGAAAAGCTTCTTCTTCAGGAATACAAGTATCTGTTACACGGTTATAATGGTTATCTAATAACTCTCTCTCTTGTTCTGGAGTCAAATCTCTATAATTTGGAACTCTTTTGTAATGAGAGTGAGCAACCAAGTTCATCACGTCTTCTTCTAAGTTAGCACCTGTACAAGATATAATTTGCACCTTATCTTGACGAATCATCTCAGCAAGAGAAATTCCTAACTCAGCAGTACTCATTGCACCTCCCATAGAGATTAACATTTTTCCTCCAGCGTCTAAGTGTGCTTCATATCCTTTTGCAGCATCCACTAACGCAGCAGCGTTAAAGTGTCTATAGTTATGCTCAATAAACTGACTAATTGGTCCTTTACTCATTTTATTTTTACTTTTATATTAATAATTTCTTTTTATTCTATTTTTTATATCCTAAGATTTCTAATACCTGATCAGCTGTTTGTTGTTCTGAAAACAATTCTGTAGCTATAATACCATTTTCATCTTTATCAATCAAAATATGTTTTGGTTGAGGAATTAAGCAGTGGTGAATACCACCGAATCCTCCAATTTGATCTTGATAAGCACCTGTATTAAAGAAACCAATATACAAAGGTTTTTCTTTATTATACTTAGGAAGATAAATAGCATTTAAATTTTGCTCAGAATTATAGTAATCATCACTATCACAAGTTAACCCACCTAAAAGAATACGCTCGTAAGCATCATTCCATCTATTAATAGGTAACATTATAAATCTTTTATTAATTGCCCATGAATCAGGTAAAGTAGTAATGAAAGACGAGTCTATCATATTCCATTTTTCTCTATCATTTTGTTGTTTTTGGTACAACACTTCATAAATAGCTCCACCACTTTCACCTACTGTATATGAACCAAATTCTGTAAAAATATTTGGTACAGCAACATCAGCTTCTTCACAAACTATTTTAATTTGGTTAATAATCTCATCAACCATATACTGGTAATCAAATTCGAAAGCCAATGAATCTTTGATTGGAAAACCTCCACCAATATTTAAACTATCTAATGTAGGACATTCTTTCTTTAAAGTAATATATACTTTTAAACATTTCACTAACTCATTCCAATAATACGCAGTATCTCTAATACCTGTATTAATAAAGAAATGAAGCATTTTAAGCTCTACTTTAGGATTGTCAGCAATCTGTTTTCTATAGAATGGCAAGATACTTTTATATCCAATGCCTAATCGTGATGTATAGAACTCAAATTTTGGAGACTCTTCTGAAGCAATACGAATACCTATTTTGAATTTCTTATCTATTTGCTCTTGTAATAAGTCAAGCTCTTCATAGTTATCAATAATTGGAATAGTATTCTCATGCTTATTATTAATAAGATTTGCAATATTATCAATGTACTGTGCACGTTTAAAACCATTACATAGCACAAATGTATCTTTGTTAATCTTACCCGTGTCAAGTAAATTCTCAACAATATTCACATCAAAAGCAGACGATGTTTCCACGTGAATATCGTTTTTAAATGCTTCGTTTAGAACATATGAGAAATGTGAACTCTTAGTACAATAGCAATAATAGTAGTTTGCTTTGTACTTGTTTTTATCCATTGCCTTTCTAAAGATCGTCTTAACATTAGCTATGTTTTCAGAGATTTTTGGCAAATAAGTGAATTTAAGAGGACTACCGTATTTTTCAACTAATCCTAATAAATCAATATTGTGAAATAGTAAATTATCCTTGTTAAGTTTAAATTCCTCTTGAGGAAAATAAAAAGTTTGATTGATTAAATCTACATACTTTGTATTCATGTGAAATACCAATTAAAAAAAGTTAATAAAATTTGATTACAACGGTTAATTTACCATTTTTCAAACTCTGATATTAGCATATAAAATAGGAAGTTTATAACTAAATTTAAATGAGTTAAGCGCTTCCTTAAAATATTTAATAATACCATATACAAAATCAGCCTTTTGTCTTCTAACAAAACGCTTTAAGATGCGTCTCTTTGACACACAAAATCTAATATATAAAACGTCTATTTTCACGTCGGCAAATGTAACAAAATAAACTATCGAAAAAAGAAAAAGTGTTTTATTTTCCACACTATTTCAGATACTCTTCAAATGCTTTGGCTATTAACACCTTATCTATGACAATATCATAAGTAGCCTCCCCTATTTCTTTTAATAAAACGCATTTTATAACCCCGTTTTCATTCTTCTTATCAAACTTAAGCCACTCTAAAATATCCGATATGTCTGATTGATCAAAATCTAGTCGATCGTAGATATTAAAAACACATGCTTTAACCTCATTATAATCCTTAGTACTTAAACCTAACAATTCTTTTGAGAGATATGCCTCAATAACCATTCCAGCGGCTATAGCCTCACCGTGAAGAATAGCTTCTTTTTTATCTGACAATAAAAAATAACTTTCAATAGCATGACCTACCGTATGACCAAAATTCAAGATTTTTCGCAACCCTTTTTCTTTTGGGTCATTATCTACTACTTCATTTTTTATTATTACTGAGTGCATCACTAAGGTTTCAATATCCGCAAAATCAACATTTGCAATATCTTTTAGATGATCAAAATATTTTTTATCAAATATTAAACCATGTTTTAGCATCTCTGCATACCCAGATTTTAATTGATTAACCGGCAGTGTTTCTAAATAATTAACATCGATTACAACAATCTTAGGCATTGAAAAAGTACCGATACAATTTTTAATCCCTGCTGAGTCCACTCCTGTTTTACCGCCTACAGAGGCATCTACCATAGCTAATAAAGTAGTAGGAACATTATAACAATCAATACCTCTCATAAATATAGAGGCGACAAAACCACCTAAATCGGTAACAACTCCACCTCCTACAGTTACAATAACACTTTTACGATCCCCACCTAAATCTAGCATAGCTTGGATTACACCTTCCGCTGTCTGTAACGTTTTATACTCTTCTCCTGCCTCTATTTCTATTATTTCAAAAGGAATTTCTGTTGGTAAATTCGATAAAAAATAAGGTATACACAATTCATTACAATTAGAATCAGTGATAATAAACAACTTAGAATATTGTTTTTCATTTAATTTCTGTCCTAAAGCGATATAAGCATCTTGACCGAATAATATTTGACTTCCTTTTGTATTAAGTATTTCCATTTTTTATCATTTGTTATACAAATTAAGGTATTATTATTTTAAAAAAAGACTTTTTTACCTAAATATTGAAAGCAAATTTCACTACTCTTTATCCAATTTAAAACTTCTATTTTTTAATACTCTAATTCTAACCCTTTTTAAATACCCAGAGAATTGGCAAGAGATGTTTTAAACACAAAAATGGTTTGAAGTTTACCCTCAAACCATTTTTATGTCATATTAATTAGGTTAATATTTCTCTTCCCAATCTTTTATCATTTTTTCAATCTCATCACGAGATTTTCCTGTTTTTTCTTGAATTCTACCAAGAACTTGATCTAGGTGGCCTTCAGCTTGGGCTTTATCGTTATCAAACCATTCGCCATATTTTTGAACAACAGCACCTTTGATTCTATTCCATTTTCCTTCTAATTCTAATTTATTCATAATTTAATTTTTTAACAGTTAATAAATTTGGTTAAAAATATAATAACAATATTATTACATTTATATATCATTAAAAGTACAAAAAAATATCCAATCAACTACTGAATAATATTATTAATAATTTAAAAATCACACAAAAAAGTTAACAGATAGAAGAAAAAAATATAACTACTAATAATTCATTAAATCGTAAATACTTATTATTTGCTAAATCAATAAAATTAAACACTTTATTATTATTTTTAATGACTTATCTATCAAAAGAATATTTAGATAAATGTGTAACAGGTTTTAAACTCTTTTTGAATTACTTCCTTTTAAAAACTAATTCTTACTTATCACTTTCTATTCTAAGTTTAACAGCTGTATTATTCTTACTTAATTACTTTTAGCGCTTTGCTCTACTATAAGTTATGTACTTGTACCAACAAGGCTTAATAAGCAATTCGGGATATTGAATAGTAGATTTGCTTGGGTATTGTTGCAGTATTACTTGAGAAAGCACTGTAAAAACAGGAACTACTCGAACAATACTGCAACCGTACCTGAACAACACAGGGGTTAAGACTGAATTAAATTCTTGAAAATTTGAAAAATAATGGATAACGAATTGACCTTTTCACGGTCACTTTTACAAAAAACAGAAGACTTTGATTTGTGTCTTTTTAATCAGCTCTATAACCTAAAGTACTGAATAATAGTACAAAAATACAACTTTATTAACTATTAATAGTACAGTTGTAAATACTATTTCATAAGATATATAGTATATTAACTTTAATTGCAAATTTTTCGCTTTGACCCAGCGATCATTTTAAGCAAAAAAAGGTATAACAATTAGTACCTGTAGCATATTATAATAAATTAAAAACAAAAAATAGAGGTAAAAGTTATTCCTACAAACCCCCATTCTGTTTAACACTTTTTTACAATATAAAGGTATATATATCAAGTAAAACGAAAGTGAAATACTATTCTTAATTAAAGATTTTTTTAACTATACTCATTTAAATCACAAATATGTTTAAATATTATTAAAAGAGTAATTATATTTGCGTAACTATTTTATTTTTAATAATGGAAAATTTATTTAATAATACAGAAGTAGCTTTTGCTCTTAAAAATAATAAAGAGTTAAAAAGAGCTCATTTTCTATTCAAAATGATTAGTAAACCAACCCTTGTTAAACTAGGCTCAGGGCTTGCTAATTTCGCTATAAAAACTCATTTACCTGTTACTGGTTTAATTCGTTCAACTGTTTTTGATCACTTTTGTGGTGGAATCAGTGAAGAAGACTGTTTAAGTGTAGTAGATCGCATGTATAAAGAAGGACGTGTAGCCTCTGTACTAGATTATTCTGTGGAAGGAAAAGAAACAGAAGAACAATTTGATGCTGCATTAAATATGACCTTAAAAACGATCGAAATAGCTAAAGGTCGTCCTAATGAAATTCCTTTTGCTGTATTTAAACCTACTGGTTTTGGTCGTTTTGACATGTTTGTTAAAAAAGGAGAAAACAAAGAATTCACTCCAGAAGAACAAAAAGAATGGGAAAGAATCTTATATCGTTTTAATATAGCATGTAAATATGCTTATGATAATGATGTACTTCTTTTAATCGATGCAGAACACAGTTGGATGCAAGATGCAGCTGATGAGATTTGTTTAGATATGATGCGTAAGTATAATAAAGAGAAAGCTATTATCTATAACACTGCTCAATTATACCGTTGGGATCGTCTACAGTACCTTAAAGATTTACATGCTATAGCTGTAAAAGAAGGTTTTTATGTAGGGATGAAAGTTGTACGTGGAGCATATATGGAAGTTGAAAGAGAAAGAGCTGTGCAAAAAGGATATAAATCTCCAATATGCGTTGACAAACAAGCAACTGATATTAACTATAATGCTGCAATTAGTTTTATGGTTGATCACATTGATACAATGGCTTTGTTTGCAGGTACTCATAATGAAAACAGTTCATATCTACTAATAGACTTAATGAAAGAGCACAATATCGCTCATAATGATAAAAGATTATTCTTTGGTCAATTATATGGTATGAGTGACAATATCAGCTTTAACTTAGCTAAAGCAAATTATAATGTTGCTAAATACTTGCCTTTTGGACCAGTAAGAGATGTTATTCCTTACTTAATTAGAAGAGCTGAAGAAAATACTTCTGTAAAAGGTCAAACTAACAGAGAATTAGACTTGATAGTTACAGAAATGAAAAGAAGAAAATTATAAGAAAAATAAAAAAGGCATGATGTTAAATCATGCCTTTTTACTATAAGCTCCAATCTATTGGAGTCTTTCCAATGCTTTTTAGATATTCGTTAGTCTTAGAGAATGGCTTACTATCATAAAAACCTCTATAAACTGACAATGGAGAAGGATGTGCTGTTTCTATCACGTAATGTCTATTCCTATCGATATTTTTACCTTTTTTCTGCGCGTAACTTCCCCAAAGAATAAAGACAATTCCTTCTCTTTGCGAGGCTAATTTTTCGATTACAGTATCAGTAAACTGTTCCCAACCTCTTTTTTGATGTGAACCAGGACTTTTCTGAAGTACAGTTAAGGTTGCATTTAATAATAAAACACCTTGCTCAGCCCATTTTGTTAAATCACCGGTTTTACCATTTTTGACGCCTAAATCACTTTCTAATTCTTTGAAAATATTCACAAGACTAGGTGGATTCTTAACCCCTTTACCAACAGAAAAAGATAAACCATTTGCTTGAAAAGGTCCGTGATATGGATCTTGTCCAAGTATTACCACCTTAGTATTTTCAAAACTAGTTAATTCTAATGCTTTAAAAATATCCTCTTTTGGAGGATAAACTATTTTGGAATTGTATTCTAAACCTAAAAAATCAATTAGCTTTAAATAGTATTCTTTTTTTAACTCATCTTGTAAAATTGGGTACCAGTCAAGTGATTTACTTATTTCTATCATCTTATCAAAATTGTAAGTAACAAAAATAGCTATAACTTCTTTAAATAAAAAAGCCAATAAGTTTAAAACTCATTGGCTTTTTTATAGTAAAATACATCAAGTATTTATATGTCTCCAATACCCTTAAAGTTTGGTAAAAAAGCACCGCGAATACAGAAAATCTCACGGATATCATTTTGATTAACTTCAAGATTTTCATAATTAGGGTTATCACTAATGAATAATAACTTTCCTGTATCAGTCACTCTTTTATAGCGGTAGATTAACATCCCTCTGCCCTCTAAGACAAAAAGATATAAATGCCAAGGGTGTATATCACTTAATTCTATTTTCTTCGTAATAACGTAAGAAGATACTTTAATAGTAGGATACATATTTTCAGTAGCTACCTGAAAAGCAATATCTACTTCCTCCGTAGTAGGAAAAATAAAAGTAGGTGCCGAGGCTAAGGTCTTTTCAGGGTCTAAAAAATACTCAAAGTGATGATCTATCGATATCATCTTAGCTTTTCTTTTTTGATAAGCGTTATTATAAATGCACTAGAATCAGCAAAGAATAACTCATTTAAGTCAATCTTGTGCTCTTTACATAGGGCAATAAGGCTATCATACTGTAAACTATTTCTTTTTTTCCAAGAAGAAATAGTATTTGGTTTCACATCTAGTATTCTCGACAACTCTAAATCTGTCTTAATACCTAACATCTTTTTTAATTTTTTAATTACAACAGTCGCATTTTGCATTTTCTCTCAATTTTTTCAATTTTTCTTTCTTTCAATTTTTCTTCTCATTTGCTTCAGAATATGAATTTCAGCCAGTTTATATATTCTAAGAACGAGATAAAACTATTTATTAAATCACTTAAATAAGATATTTAAAAACAAATAATTTTAGCAAAAAAACGAATAATATCACAAGTCATAACACTCTTAATATGTACTTAACTCTTTTTTTAACAAAAACTATCTCATTTAATACCTAAACCCATTAATTGGTAGGTCATTTTTTGATTATCCTAGTTAAGTTATAAAATAACATTATTGCACAAAGAATAATTACATAAAAATTACTAATAAATTAAATTCTCATTATATACTTTATTTCGTTATTGCGCATTATAGAATTCGCGTAAAGTATAATATTGTAAATACAATTACTTTGCCAAAAAGTAAAATCAACATATTATTTTGTAATATTTTTAACGACTTACCTTCTCAATGTTTACTAGATTTGGTAACTTAGCAGAATTAAAATAAATTAAAATGAGAAGAAATCTAATATTTTTGTCAGCGCTACTTGGACTGACAGTTGTTGGTTGTAAGACAGTTAGTAGCACTGCTATTGCTGTAGAACAAACAAATAGTCAAGAGAATACTATCATTATGAATAACTTATTAAAAGGTACTTGGACGTTAAGTTCAATTAATAAATCAATATCTGAAGGAAAAAGTATTAAAGAGTTATTTCCTAATAAAATACCTTTTCTAAATTTTGATACAGAAAAAACAACTGTAAATGGTACTGATGGCTGTAATAATATATTTGGAAAATATGAAGTAAGTGGTTCTAACTCTATTAAAATTGGAGATAAATTAGCTTCTACTCTAATGGCATGTGAAGGGGTATCAGACTATTTGTTTATGAGTAACTTAACCAATGTAACAACATTTGAAGTGAAAGGAAATGAATTAATCCTATCTTCTGAACAAGGAGTTATTTATAAATTTACGAAACAAGCAAATGATAAGCTAGATGGTTCTGAATGGGTATTAGACTTTATCCAACCTTTAGATAGAAGTTCAAAATCATTAGAAGATCGCTTCCCATTTACGGTTCCTACTATTAAATTCGAAGGAAATAAAGTTTTTGGTAATGCTGGATGTAATAACTTTAATGGAGCTCTAGAAACGTCTAATGGTACTTTAAATATTGATAAATTAGCAATGACTCGCAAATTTTGTGAAGGTGTAGAAGAAAACTTATACACAAGTAATTTGCAAAACGCTAAAAAATATAAAATTAAAGATGATGAATTAACATTATTATCTGCTGACGATCTTGTGCTATTAAGATTTAAAAAGAAATAATACTTTATAATTTATCGAGAGATTTAAAGGTCTAACCATATCGGTTAGGCCTTTTTTTATTAACTCAATCTAAAATATTTCAATATTTCTTTAATTTTTAAGAATTGGAACAAATCTTGTATATTTAAGTCAAGCCCTTTAGAATTAAGACTCTAATCAAATTCTAATGTGTCATTAATCTTAACTTAATGTGGTTCAAAGATACTTGTAATATGCTATATCTATTTTTGGACAGTTAAAAATTCATATTCAGTATGTATAAAAAAGCGATACTATTAGTATTTGTTTTATTGAGTTATAAAAGCATTGCTCAGAACAAGGAAATACTATTATCTAAGGAACAAATAGAAGCGAAGTTTTTAGAACAAAACTTTGACTTATTAATTAAAAGACTTGAGATATCTCAAGCTGAAGCTCAAATTATTCAAGCTAAGTTATGGCCTAATCCTACCTTTGAAATATCTGAGGTTAATTTATGGAAAACTACAGATATAGAAGAGCAACCTTATATAATGGGCAAATGGGGTGATTCTCAACAAATATCATTGCACTTAGAACAGCAAATACAAACTGCAGGTAAAAGAAGAAAAAATATTGACTTACAAAAGCTTTCAAAGGAAGAGAAAGAAAAAGAATTCGAAACTATTCTGCGTGAAAGCAAATTAGAGTTAAGAAAAACAATAACTCAACTACAGGTTTTACAAAAACAATTAGAGATTTTTAATAATCAGATTGCTAATACAGGAAACTTAATTAAGGCTTATAAAAATCAATTAGAACATGGTAATATTAGCCAGGCTGAATATATGAGATTAAAAGCTGCAGAACTACAATTCAGAAAAGAGTATCTAGATATTAAGAAAGAGTATGAAGAAACCGTAAAAGATTTAAAAAACTTCATTAGTATTAAAGACAATGTTCAAATCGTTATTGCAGAAGATTTACAAATGCCTACTAAAGAAGTTTCTGAGATACTGCTCCAAGATTGGATTGTCGAAGCTTACGAAAACAGACCTGATTTACACTTAGTAAAAAACTTAGAAAAACAATCTCTTAAAAAATTAGCCATTGAGAAAGCTGAACGTACACCAGATCTAACTTTTGCTATTGACTATGATAGAGGTGGTAATATTATGAGGGACTTTATCGGATTAGGTGTTTCATTTGATTTACCTATTTTCAATAGAAACAAAGGAAATATAAAAGAAGCCAAACTAGATATAGAAATCGCTAAACTAGACATACAGAATAAAGAAAACGAAATAGCGAATGAAATAATTGAAGCTTATAGAAATTATTACGATGCTTTACAGCTATATAGCAATATAGATATTGATTACGAAGAGCAATTAGACAAGTTAATACTTTCTTATTTTAAGAATTTTGAAAAGCGAAATGTAAGTCTTATCGAATATTTAGACTTTGTTGAAGCCTACCTTGATAACAAGAACTTGATTCTCGAAACTAAAAAAGATATCATAGATCACTTCGAAACCCTTCAATATGCTATTGGTAAAGATATTTAATCCTACAAAAATGAAAATGATGCAAAAATATACAATCCCTTTCTTAAGCTTATGCGTTATTGCATTTGCTGGCTGTAAAACAACAACTAACGAAAACCTTGTAACAGATGAACCTTATTGCGTTCCTAAAGAATTAAAAGAAGGGCTGAACTTTGAAAAGGTAACGAAACGCCCAATTGAGAGATCAATTACTTTAAATGGTACAATAGAATACAATAAAGACAAAACAATACCCTATATCTCTCTTGTAGATGGAATCGTTACGAAAACTAACTTTTCACTAGGTGACTTTGTACATAAAGGGCAAGTATTAGTAGAAATTAGTAGTGCAGACCTTAATGAACTTCACGAGGACTTTAATAGCGCACAAAAAGAACTTAAAGTAGCTAAAAGGGAACTAGAATCTGTCAAACAAATGTATGACGATGGTATTGCCTCTCAAAAAGAATTACTAGAAGCTGAAAGTGAGGTAAAAGTGCTTGAATCAAAAGTACAATTAAGTAAGAATAATCTTAAACACTATGATTCTAATTCATCAGGTACTTACTTTATTAAGGCTCCTCAATCAGGATATATTGTAACAAAAGATATTACTACGGGGATGTCTATTAATGCTGGTGATGATCCATTATTTACTATTGCAGATTTAAGTGATGTGTGGATAATGGCAAATGTATATGCGACAAATATGAAAAATGTTACTCCAAACCTTGAAGTACAAGTTTCAACTTTAGCATATCCCGATGAATACTTTGCAGGTAAAATTGCTAAAGTATCACAAGTGTTTGACAGTGAAGAACGTGTGTTAAAAGCGCAAATCACAATGATTAACCAAGAAATGAAGCTTAAACCAGGAATGGCTGCTGATATTGTCATTCAGTTAGATAGTAATGAAGGCGATGCTTTAGCAGTGCCAAACAATGCTTTGATATTCGATAATAATCAAAACTATGTAGTAGTATTTGTAGATGATTGCCATCAAGAAGTAAGAAAAGTTACTCCAATTGCAAAAAACAGTCTATATACCTATGTAAGTGATAATGTAAAAGAAGGTGAAGTTGTCATTACTACAAATGAATTATTAATATACGACCAATTAAATAACAGATTATAATCAAAAGGTATTCTTATGCAAAAATTTGTAAAAAATATAGTAGCATTTTCACTTAAAAATACCTTTATAGTTATTTTCGGTGTATTGTTATTACTATTTGGTGGAATCTACAGTTACATCCATACCCCTATTGAGGCGTTCCCTGATGTAACAAATACGAGAGCTCGTATTATTACGCAATGGCCTGGTAGAAGTGCTGAAGAGATTGAGAAGTTTATTACACTTCCTATTTCTAAAGAAATGAATACCATTCCTAATAAGGCAGAAGTACGTTCTATATCATTATTTGGTCTTTCAGTAGTTACTGTTCTTTTTAATGATGAGATTGACGATTTCTATGCCCAACAGTATGCATCAAATAGAATGGGGAATGTTAACCTACCCGATGGTGCAGACTTTGAGATTGAACCTCCATCTGGGGCAACTGGGGAAATCTTTAGATATATTATTAAAAGTGATTTACCTATAAAAGAAGTCACTTCTATTCAAGATTGGGTTGTAGAACGAGAATTATTATCTGTACCAGGCGTGGCTGATGTAGTGAGCTTTGGTGGAGAAGAAAAGATATATGAAATTCAAATTAATCCTACTGAATTAGTCAATTATGATCTATCGCCTTTAGACGTTTATGAAGCTGTCGAAAAAAGTAATATTAACGTAGGTGGAGATGTTATACAACGTGGTGATCAGGCGTACGTTGTTAGAGGTGTTGGTCTTCTTGATAATATTGAAGATATAGAGAATATTCTTATTGAAGTAAAAGGCAATACCCCTATCCTAGTAAAACACGTTGCAACTGTATCTATTAGTGCTAAACCGCGATTAGGACAAGTTAGTTTCCAAGATGAAGATGACGTAGTACAAGGAATTGTCGTTATGCTAAGAGGTGAAAACCCTAGTGAGGTGATTAGCAAACTAAAAGATAAAATCACAGACCTTAATGAGCGTATATTACCTAAAAACGTAAAGATAGAACCTATTATTGACAGAACGGATCTTGTTAATACAACAGTTACAACAGTTACAAAGAACTTAGTCGAAGGTATTGTATTAGTTTCCATTATTGTATTTATCTTCTTATATAACTGGCGTACGACATTTATTGTAGCCTCAGTTATCCCGTTAGCATTTTTATTTGCCATTATAATGCTGAAAATACAAGGATTACCTGCAAACTTAATCTCTATGGGGGCTCTAGATTTTGGATTATTACTAGAGGGAACACTTGTAATAGTAGAACACGTTTTTGTGGGGCTAGAGAAGAAAGCAGAGATGGTGGGAATGAGGAGATTTAATAAAATGTCCAAACTTGGAACCATCAAGAAAAGTGCAGGTAGTGTAGCTAGCTATATTTTCTTTGCATTACTTATTTTGATAGTGGCTTTAATGCCTATATTCTCTTTCCAAAAAGTAGAAGGAAAAATGTTTTCTCCACTTGCCTTTACACTAGGTTACGCTTTATTAGGATCTCTAATTTTAAGTTTGACATACGTACCTGCAATGTGTAAGATACTACTAACTAAGAATATTAGAGAAAGAGAAAACGTAATTTCTAGATTTTTCAAAACAAACATTTACAGAATGTTTAATTTGAGCTTTAGAAATAAGAAAGTAACCATAAGTTTATTTGCAATACTTCTTATAGTTTGTGGAGCTCGTTTTCACTATTATGGCTCTGAATTCTTACCAAAACTTAATGAAGGAGCTATCTATGTGAGAGCTACCTTACCAAGTAGTATAAACTTAGATGAGTCAGTGCGCTTATCTAAAGAGATGAAAGAAATCATAAGAGAATTTGACGAGGTAAAATTTGTTTTAACTCAGACTGGAAGACCTAATGATGGAACAGACCCTACTGGGTTCTTTAATATTGAGTTTCACACAGAACTAAAACCACAAAGCGAATGGAAAAGAAGTATTTCTAAAGACGAATTGCTCGACGAAATGAGGACAGCTTTAGAAAAATATCCAGGTATTAACTTCGGCTTTAGTCAACCAATTCAAGATAATGTTGAAGAATACGTAGCTGGTGTAAAAAGTTCCTTGGTTATTAAAATATTTGGAGATGACCTCTTTGAATTAGAGGATTACGCAAATCAAGTGGCTAAAAGCATCAAAGATGTAGAGGGTATTACTGATCTAAATATCTTTAAAAATATAGGTTTACCTGAATTAAGAATTGCATTGCACGATAATAAAATGGCAAAATATGCTGTAACTACTGCAGATGCACAAGCAGTTATCGCAATGACCATTGGTGGGCAAGCCGCTACTACTTTTTACGAGAATGAACGTATGTTTGATGTTGTGTTACGTTTTGAAAAGAACTATAGAGATTCTGCCGAAAAAATTGGTGATATCTTAATACCTACATTAGACGGTAAGCAAGTGCCACTTAAAGAAATAGCTACAATAGATTATCACACAGGACCAGCATTTATATATAGAGAGGGTTCTAGTCGTTATATTGGTGTAGGCTTTAGTATTGAAGGGCGTGATCTAGGCAGTACAATTGAAGAAGCGAAACGAAAAGTAGCTGCTAATGTTCATTTACCTTCACAAAATAAAATTGAATGGGCTGGTGAATTTGAAAGTAAAGAGAGAGCTGCTACACAACTTATGTTAGTTGTACCAGTATCATTAATATTGATATTAGTCCTACTCTATTTTAACTTTGGCAACGTGAAAGATACTGCTATTTCAGCAATGACAATTCCATTTGCATTTATTGGTGGATTTGTATCACTGTGGGCTACCGGAACCATATTTGGTATCTCAGCCGGAATTGGATTTATAATTCTATTTGGGGTAGCTACAATTGATGGAATTGTATTAATTGGTGTAATGAGAGAGAACTTAAGAAAGCGAATGCCTCTAGTAGAAGCCATTAAAGATGGAGTAAAAAGTAGAATACGTCCAGTAATTATGATTGCATTAATGGGATCAATGGGACTATTACCAGCAGCATTGTCACATGGTATGGGTTCAGAAATTCAAAAACCATTAGCCATCATGATTGTAGGTGGATTAATAATATGCATGGTATTGTCCTTTACAGTCTTGCCATTAGTATTTTACTGGGCTTACAAAAACAAAGAAGAACATAGTAATTAGAATATAATTAACCATAAAAAGGTCGTCTATTTAAGACGACCTTTTTTTAGTTTGTAGTTTGTAAATGGGTATATAAGAATTATCTTATTTATTTCCTTTTGCGTAATCTGCTAAAAATTGCGCTAATCCATTATCTGTTAAAGGATGTTTTAATAGACCTAAAATAGCACTTAGAGGTCCTGTCATTACATCAGCACCAATTTTCGCACAATTAACAATATGCATTGTATTACGTACAGATGCAGCTAAAATTTCAGTAGTAAATCCATAGTTATCATAGATTTGACGTATTTCTTGGATTAACATTAATCCATCAGTAGAAATGTCATCTAATCTACCAATAAATGGAGATACATAAGTCGCTCCTGCTTTAGCAGCTAACAAAGCTTGCCCTGCAGAAAATACTAAAGTAACATTTGTTTTAATCCCTTTAGAAGAAAAATATTTACATGCTTTAATCCCATCTTTTGTCATTGGTAATTTAACGACAATTTGTGGATTCAAGGCTGCTAATATTTCACCTTCTCTAATCATACCTTCATAATCAACAGAAATTACTTCTGCACTTACATCACCATCTACAATATCGCAGATCGCTTTGTAATGATTTAAGATATTTTCTTCTCCTGTAATGCCTTCTTTAGCCATTAATGAAGGGTTGGTTGTTACACCATCAAGCACTCCTAATGCTTCTGCCTCCTTAATCTGATCTAAATTAGCTGTGTCAATAAAAAATTTCATAATGATATATTATTTCTTATATGTTATGCTGTAGTCCAAAATTACAATATATATCCGTGTTTAAAGAACTTTTGATAAGTTTATTTTACTCTTTTATTTTGTAATGATTCATTAGTAGTTTTTCGTACATCTTACCTGGCAATATCTTCTTTAAGAACAGAGAAAACTTTTGTAACGGCTCTCCTACTTTGTATCTTACTTTAGGCTTTTTAGTATTTATTATTTTATAAATAGCTTCTGCCATATCTATTGGATTATTTCCTGCATCGACGTGTTCATTTGCCATTTCTAACGACATTTTATATACCTCTTCATACGCCGACCCTTTTATTACTGGAGCGTGATATCTACCTGCAGCAATATTGGTTGCAAAATCTCCAGGAGCTACATTCGTAACTTCAATCTTAAACGGTTTTAATTCCATTCTCAAAGCTTCTGTAACTAATTCTAACGCTCCTTTTGAAGAGGAATAAATTCCTCTAAATGGCAACCCCATATAGCCCGCAATAGAAGTAACATTAATAATTAATCCCTGTTTTCTCTCGCGCATACTTGGTAAAACAGCCTTAATCATTTCAATAGGTCCAAAGACATTCGTCTGAAAATTGTTTATTATTTCTTCTGTCGGTATCTCCTCAATAGGTCCAGTTATCCCTACACCTGCATTATTAATTAAGATATCTATCTTACCTGCTTTATCTAACACTTCTTGAATAGCAGATTGTATACTTTCCTTGTCTCTTACATCAAGTTTAACTAATGGAAATTTAGATTCTAATACTCTATCTGGATTTCTACTAGTTCCATATACTTCAAAGCCTTTCAGCAATAAAAATTCTCCTACGCATTTCCCTATACCTGATGATCCACCAGTAATAAAAACTACTTTGTTCATTGTCATAATTAATTTAAAACAAATATACTATTAACTATTATAATTCTTCGCTATGCAAGTCAAATTCCAATATTCAAAAAAGAACAACTCTAGCTCACATTCTGCATTAGAAAAATAAATATGATAAAGTAAATAAAGAAATGACAAATACACTCATTGGAAATAATAGCATATACAACGCTATACCAGAGCATCATTCAAATCTATTTTGTAAAACAATCAATTATTTCATATTTGAATTGTATATAAATCTCATCCCTGATACTCTCATAAATATCAGGACTACAAAAAACCATTAGACCTATTTACCTATAAGTAAATAAATACCTAAAAAAGCTTAAAATAGCTATTATTTGCCATTTACAAAAACACAATTATAACTCTAATCCCAGTAATGACAAGGCTTTTACCTATCACCCTAAAAGTTTACTAGTAGTTTTGTTCGAGAACGCTTCGAGAATAGTGCGCGTATTCATTGCAAAAAGGGGATTTTCCCGAACAAGACTGCAATCGTGCTCGAACAGCTCTGGGATGAGACCCACGTGAAATGCTTTAAAATTTAGAAAAATGGACAAAAAAAAATTGACTTTTTTACAGTCAATTTGGGAGAAAATACACACTTTGATTTGTATATTTTTGTTTGAAGTAGTCAGTTAAAACACTGATTATTAATGCAAAATAACAACTTTTTTAGTTAGTAATGCTACTGTTTCTAATAATACTGTGCTAAATAAATTTAGAGTTTTGATATAGATGACAATAAAAAACAAAAAGTAGCTAATACATAATAATTAAGAAAGAGCTCGCCTATTCAAAAGATAAAAAAAATTGTAATTAAAGAGAGAGTGAATAAATTGCCTATTATTCAATACTTATACTGTTTAATTCGGTTGTCTATTCTATTAAATAAATAATGATGTAGTAAAGTTATTTATTTAACTGTTACAGAAGTTTTACGATTACCTTAATGATTGTACATACAATGAAGAATTGCGAATACAATGGCAAATAAGTAAACATAAATTATTAAGTTGCAGACTTTATGAAAACACATATAGAATGTTGCGAACGAATATATTAAAAATTACTTTGATCAGTACTTTACTGATTTTCACTTCTTGTAAAAGTAGCTACTCAACTGACCTACCAAAGATTGATAATACAGAACCTTACTGGACATTAATTAATTCAGATAGTATTTCTAAAAATCTTAAAGTATTAGCCTCCGACGAATTTGAAGGCAGAAGAACTGGTGAACTTGGTCAGAAAAAAGCTGCCAATTATATAGCTGATTTTTATAAACAACATAGTATTTTGCCTCCTAAGGGTACTGATTCATATTTTCAAGTTATTCCCGCTAATTTTATGAAGGGAACAACTATAAGATTAAAAGACAGTGAAAATGTCTGGGCATTTCTAGAGGGTACAGAACACCCAGATGAAGTATTAATCCTTTCTGCTCATTATGATCACATGGGTATATTACTCGGACAAATCTATTATGGAGCTGATGATAATGGCAGTGGTACAGCTTCATTAATGGAAATAGCTAGAATTTTTAAAGAACTATATGACAAAGGTATAAAGCCTAAACGTTCCATCTTATTCCTACATTTAACAGGAGAAGAATTCGGCTTATTTGGTTCAAAGTATTATGTGCAAAATCCTGCTATACCACTTAAAAATACAATTACTGACCTTAATATCGACATGATCGGTAGAACAAGCCCAGAGTACAAGGGAAAAGAGGATTATGTATTTGTAGTAGGTTCTGATAAACTTAGTAATGACTTGCATTCTATCTCAGAAAAGGCAAATATTGAATCTGTCAAATTAGATCTAGACTATAGCTTTAATGATGAAAATGATCCTCAACAAATTTACTATCGATCAGATCATTATACTTTTGCAAAAGAAGGCATTCCTGCCATATTCTATTATAATGGAACACATGAAGATTATCACTTACCAAGTGATACTTTTGATAAAATAAATATCCCTCTTTTAAAGAAAAGAACTCAATTAATTTTTAACACAGCATGGAAATTAGCTAATGGAAACGAAAGACCAAAAATCACAAAGCAAAAGAATTAAATGGGCGAAGAGAATTGATATTACACTTTTCATTCTATGCAGTTGTAATTTAATTCTATGGTTAATGAGAGGAGCTTATATATTAGAATTTGAGACTTCTACTGCATTTGAGTGGGTATATAATAATCTGTTTTCTGTAATGGTAATTGCGTTGTTCCTACTTCCTACACTTGTGGTGATGAGCACAATTAATCGTAAAATAAGACTAGATTCATTTACGTTTCTATCTTTTAAATGTCTAGTTATCACATTTATATTAATACTAATCTTAAAATAGCAAGCTTGATTTAATGAAATAAAAAAAAGGACTTTCTGTTAGAAAGTCCTTTTTTTTCTGGGTAACTAATGGGGTTCGAACCCACGACCTTCGGAACCACAATCCGACGCTCTAACCAGCTGAGCTATAGCTACC
>NZ_BAEX01000067.1 GCF_000246945.1 Myroides injenensis M09-0166 | reverse complement strand
TCCGAATTCTGTATTGACTTTTTTTGTTATTTGAGAAAAAAGGGTTTTTGTAAACAAAATTATAACTATATATAGATAAAGTTTATGTTTGGTTTAAAAAGTTAAATTAAGTTTTTATTATTTAATATTTTTATTATATTACTAAATATTGTTTGAATATTGTATAATATTTATTAATTTTAACAAATATTACAAAAACGAAAACTAGAGAGGAAAAGAATAATTACAACAGTGTAATTAGTTAGTAATATAATGGTAGGTTTATTTTTTACTCTCTACAGAAATATAGATTGTGATTAAAAATAATAATTATGATAAAGAGAATAACATTAGTTTTTACACTACTAGCTTCAATATTTATTTTTGGACAAACACCAGGTGGAATTTCTAATATAACTGTCGAATATTGGCTTAAAGCTGATGAACTTTTACCTGTGTTACCGCAAGATGGTGACGAGGTTAAACGTTGGCAAGATGTTTCAGGAAATAATAGACATTTTATTTTACCTGAAAAATTAGCTTACGCACCTGAATTTGTAAAATCAGCGATTAATTATCACTCAGCGGTAGATTTTTATTTTTTATCGAATGAAGACGATGTTAATGCTCCCAGTCTTATCAATAATAGAAGGCGTAAGTTAGAATCTATTTCTTCAATGCCAATAAGCAATGATAGATCATATTATATTATCTGGGTATCACGTTTTGATAATGAGAATTCTGATGAAAAAGCGACTGTATTGACCTTGAATGGAAGTACTTCGGATCAAGATAATTTTGGTTGGTTAAAAGCAGATAATAAGCTTTTTATGGAGATTAAAACTACGAAAATTTTGAGTAGCTCAAATAGTAACGACGGATATAGTATTGGAATTGCGATGGTACCAAATCAAGGAAGAAATGGCTTATTACCTGAATTAATTCATAATGGGAAATTAAATACAGCATTAAAAGGGGGGGAATTAACTAATAAAATTGCAAGTCAAAGTGTGATTGGGAATAGTCTGTCTGGAGATTCTCCTAGTGGTGCCTTTTTTGGTGAGATTGCAGAGATTATTGTAATATCTCGCTCTGCCGGAATGACTGGTTCTTTGTTAAGTACTGAGGAATTAGCTAAAATTACTAGTTATTTATCTTTAAAATATGGAATAGGGGTAGATTCTAGTAACGAAAACCAATATATGCTATCTAATGGGACTATTATATATGATGGATCATTATCAGGCTATAGTGATTATAATAATCATATTTTTGGTATAATTAGGGATGATGCAAGCGGGATATATCAAAAACAATCAGCAAGTATTAGTAAAGTTGCAATGACGATATCTCTTGGTGATATAGCAGAATTAAATGCTGAAAATCAAAATGCAATGCCTGATAAATCAGCTTTGCTTTTTGGAGGGAATAGTGCAACAGGTTCTACTGATTATGCTTATGATGTAGGAACAGTTTTTCAAAATTATACCTTTACTACTTCAACAGATCCGGAGACAGGTGTAATTTCTCAAGATCGTTTATCATCAAGAGAAAATTATATATTAAGAGCAAAAACAACTGGTCAGGATTCATTTACAGTGACTATACGTCCAGAATTAGGAGAATGGTTACTAGTAAGTAATAATCCTTCTTTTACACCTGCTAACACAAAGATTTACAAGATGAAATCTGGACAAATAAAAGATGTGGTTATAAATGATGGAGATTATATTGGTTTTGCATTTAATTTAAAAGCTCCTGGGGGGGTTATAGATGGTCTTAAAATGTGGTTAAATGCTTCTGCTAGCAATACAGTACAAACTAATACATTAGGAGAGGTTGAAACCTGGAGCGATCATGCAGGTTTAGGTACAACATATAGAAGGTATGCACCTAATAATGCTTCTGCTTTATATCTTAAAGCAGATGAACGTACAAATTTTCACCCTACATTAGAATTTAGAAAATACAAAGACTATTTAGTTACAGATAAGGCGGCTATGTCTGTAGCTTCTCCTGCCCATGTTGCAATCTATACAGTTATTAATCATAATTTTGCTACTGATAGGTCATATTTTATAGGCTTTGGAGCCCAGAAAACAAAGTCAGATGCTAGGCGGCCTTCTTTTGGTGTGTTTAGAGAAAAAGGTGGAGGTGGTTTTGGTCGTATAGGATCTACAGGTTTGACTAATAGTAAAACAAGGTTATTTGAACCCGGAGCAACTACAATTGCAGGTTATCATTGGAATGTAGGTACTGATATTACTTTTGAATTTGACGCTCATAGAGAAAACCGAGATCATAAATCTAACAAAGCACTAATGAATGGTCCTGGTATGTTGGGACTTGCAAGTTCTGATAAAAATTATTATTTGATGGGTGTGATGCCTGAGGTAATTATGTATGACAGGGTATTGACAAAAGAGGAAAGAGATAAAATAAATTCATATTTAGGATTAAAATATGGGATTACTATTGATTTAGATAAATATTCAAATCTAGTAAACTTTGAATATTTATTTTCTGATGGAACAAGAATTTGGGAAGGTAATGACAGAATACATAATAGCTATCATAATAATGTAGCTTCTGTTATCCGTGATGACAATGCTAATTTAAGTAATAAACAATCACGCTCTACTGATGTCGGTGCAATTGTTCATATGGGGGTTGGTAGTAAACTAGGAATAGATCCTGTATTAGATCAAATTAATAATGATAAGTCTTCTATTACATGGGGGCATAATAAAGGTTCATTGGGGCTTCATTCTTTTCTAGGGAATAATGAAGTATGTGGTGAGATGGATTCACGAATAGATGGGCGTATTTGGCTTGTAGATAAAGAGAACTTTGACCAAGATATTTTAGTAGCTGCTCACGGTCCTAATTTTCCATTTAATGGACCAGGTTATCAAGTTTTTTTACTAGTAGCAGATAGTGCAGAAAAACTAATTGCTAATAAATGGGATAGAATAGTTCCTATGGCGTATGATAATGACATGCATGCTGTACATTATAAGTTTCAAGATGAATTCACTTATTTTACATTCGGGGCAAAATTTGTAGGCTCGTGTGATGGTTGTACTTTTGAAGGTTTAAAAAAACTTGACTTTACTAAGGAAACTTGGAAACCAAAAGGTAAAGAAGCAAAAAACATTAATTTAGGAGATGATTTTAGTGTGAGAATTACGGTAGATGATCCCTCTAATAATTTAAGAAATAATTATCCTAGAGCGTCTTCTTTGAAATCATTGAGAGAAAAAAGAAAAGGTGCGAGTGATGTTACTACAAAAATTGAATTTAACACAACTCAAGGAGCAAAGGCAGCTGTTTCAGCTTCATTTGAATTATTTGATATAGATCGTACTGGAAAAATAATTGATATTGTACAGGTTATAGGATATTGTAGTGGTTCTACTGTTTATCCAAAATTAAGCTATAGTTATAATAACCCCTCTAAAAGTAGGTATACTATCGATCAAATAGGTACTGCAAAGGCTAAACAAAAAGGAGTAAGTTATAGCGGAAATTCAGGGTATACCAACCGCAGGGGTAGGGTTTTTGTTGAATTTGAAAATCCTGTGGAAGAAATCCATATTATTTATACTACAAAAAGTAGTACTTCTACGTACTCTAATAGTTTTATAGGCATAGGAGCTATGGAATTATATTGTCCAAAACCTTTACCAGCACCAAATGAGGATGGGTTAATTTTCTTAAAACAAGGAACAAGTGATGTTTTATTGTGTGAAATAGTGGACTATAAGTTTCGTGCTGTAAATACAAATTGTTATCCTAAAGAGATTGACTTTACCGATACCCTACCTGAGGGAATGGTTTGGGTAAATAACTCTTTTACTGCTGAAAACACTGAACTTGAAGAAAGTAATATTTCAGGATATGGTACAAGAACACTTAGTGTTTCCGGATTGATGATTCCTGGTGGCGGAAGTACTTATACTTTGCGCGCTAGTGCAATATTTGAAGAAGACGCAGTGGCTGGCACTTATAAAAATAGGGGACAAATTGAATATGATCGTTTAGGTAGTCTTTACAAAATGGAAAGTATTGATCGTCTAACGGGTGAAGAATATACAGAAACAGTAGCACATAATTCAGATCGACCAAAGCAAGTAATCACATCAATGGTAACTGATAAGGTATGTTTTAGTTTGGATAAAGAGATAGAAGTAACATTAAATATTAATAATCAAAATAATACTGCATTACCAGATATGCTTCTTTCTTTCGATTTTGATAACAGTGCTTTTACTTTTGTAAAAAATAGTTTGCAGACCTCTAAAAATTTAAACTTAGGAAATAATCAAGGGGAGGATGGGGACATAGAATATGAGGATTTTAAATTACCACCAGGAGAAAGTTGGGTTAAATTTAGAATAAAAGCGTCAAATAATATTAATGATTATGATGTAGATAGTATGACAGGAGATCCAATTTCTATCACCCTAGCATATGAGTTATTTAGTGAAGGGGAAGATGAGTGCTTAGAGGGAGCATTAATTAATGCAAATGGTGAAATAGAATTACCTTATTGTAGTATTTGTTATTATCCAAAAGTTGTAGGTGATAATGGAGATATAACAAATTCAAATGGATATATGGCAATTACTAGTTTAAATAGAAATAATGATAATTGGATCTCTAAGAGAGGTAATGCATTTGTAGTGCTAGAGTCTTTTAATAAAGGATTAGTTGTGACTCGTTTAAGTACTGTTGAAATAGAATCTTTAAAGCCTGTTGAAGGAATGATTGTTTATGATTCTACAGTAAATTGTTTAAAAGTCTATAATGGTAATTCTTGGGGTTGTATTGTGCAAGGTTGTGTAGATCAGTAATGTATTTAAAATTTAGCAAGACTATGATATATTTAATAAATAAAAAAACAATTGTTCTTATTTTTAGCTTATTTGTGGGGACACACTGCTTTGCTCAAAGTGCTGTTGGAAAGTTTGAAGTGGAAGGAGAAGATGTTTTATTAGATTTTAAGCAGGATGACAATAGGGGGATTATACTTTCTTGGGTGACTAATGAAAATGTTGTGGTTAATCCTTCTGGAGGGACATTGATATACGACTCAAATGATAAAAAGGTTAAGTATTATCGATCTGGAGCATTTAAAAAATGGGAAGATTTATCTGTTAATTCAGGTGAAGTAGATCTAAGTATACAAGAAGGAATAGAAGATAAAGGCGATTTTACTATTATAGGGGATCAAAGTTCTACTGCTTCAGGTGTCTTAGTTTTAGAAGCAAATAATAAAGCATTGGTACTACCTAAGATGAATGATCCACACTTAAATATTAAAAGCCCAGCAGCTGGAACGATTGTCTATGATAAGAAATCAAAAATGATATGTGTTTTTAACGGAAAAGAATGGGCATTTTGGAAAGTTGAAGAATAGATTTTATTTTTCAACTTGAAAAAATAAAAGAGAGCTTTATAATTTTATTTATAAAGCTCTCTTTTTTAGTTGTACAAAGTCTTTTTGTTAACTATATTTTAACTTTTATAAATGAAAGATTTATTTGTCTCTTATTGTACTAAGTTTTAATTAGTTGGTATAAAAAATTTAGTTAGTCTATATGAAATCACTGCAAAGCCTTTAAATATGCTGATATTTATCATAAATATTAATTGGAATTTATCTAAATTAGCGAATGAAAGTTACATAAAAGCCTTATATAAGATAAGAGATAGATATATTTAGAATACTTAAATTAACTTAAGTATTTAAAGTTAATAATCTATATTGTGGTAAATATTTGAAATTTGAATATTTTTTTAACTTATAGTTTGGTTATTTGATTTTAAATTGTAACTTTATAGAACAAAATAAGTACTTATTTAACCTTTGGTTGTTTAAACCATTATTTTTTCGGCTATTGTTTAATAATAAAGATTTGAATCATGAGAAGATTTACGCATATTTTTATGGGGTTAATTATATTAGTACTTGTTAGCAGTTTGCAAAGTTGCTCAAACGAAGATAATAATACTATAAGTGATAGTCCACAAAAGGAAATCACTAGTATAAATATAGAGAAAAAGTGGATAATTGCTCATTTTAGCTTTAGTGAGAATTGTAAAGCTAATGATAGAGATCAGTATCAGAAATCTGCTTTAGAAATCACCTTAAAAGCCAATAATTATAAAGGGATTGATAAATATAGCTTGAAAGAATATCAAGGAAAATTTAAATTGGAGGTAGTTTACTTTCATTAACAGAGAATAATACAGACGAGGTAAGAAAATTTAAAATAATTGAATTACTTGGGAATGAGATGAAATTAGAAGCTTTGAATAATGAAAATATTTTAGAAATAGAACTTGTGTCGTTTGAATAATATAATCTTTTTTAGAACTTAGGTTAGGGATAATATATGTATTGTCCCTTTTTTTTTGTTTTTACATTTTTTTATTTCGCTATTTATGAATGTTTAGTTAAAAAAATATTCTAAATAATCGCTGATAGTAAGTAAAAGATATATTTGCAAAAAAATATCAATGGAAAATTTTAATTCAAAAGTAGAGTTACCTACTCAGGAAAATAAAAGAGTAACAGCGGGTATATTAGGAATTATACTTGGTAATTTTGGAGTTCACAAATTTTATTTAGGTTATACTAAAGAAGGAATCATTCAAATCATTATGACAATTTGCACTTGCGGTCTTCTTGGTCTAATTGGATTTATTGAAGGAATCATCTATTTAACAAAAAAAGATGAAGATTTCTATCAAACATATCAAGCAAATAAAAAGGCATGGTTTTAAACTAATTAAGTTTTTACTAACGATATAAAAGCTACTTTAATTACGAAGTAGCTTTTTTGTTTCTTGTAGTTAAGTAAGTTGTTATAAAAGCAATTATAGCTAAGCTCATTAAGCAGATAAAGAAGCCATTCCAATTGCCATTATTGACAAATCCTCCAGTAGAACTTCCAATAACACTAGATCCTAGATAGTAAAAAAACCAATATAACGCAGTTGCAGAGCTTTTGGCTTCTTTAGCTAATGTAGTTACCACTCTACTAGCTATAGTGTGGCCACTAAAAAAAGCTAGAGTAAATAATGTTAGTCCTAGTAAGATAATGAACAAATTATCTAAGAACATTAATAAAGAGCCTATAAATAATACTGCCAATACAAAAAGTAATAACTTTTTAGCAGAATAATGGTCTGTTAATCTTCCAGTAACCATATTACTTAGAATTCCAAAAGCATACATTAAGAATATCATAGCAATTAAGTAATGTGGAAGATTATAAGGTGCTGCTTCAAGTTTGAATCCTAAAAAGTTATATACACTAACAAAACTTCCCATAAGACATATACCTACTATATACATTGCTAATATTTTGATATTTTTAAAAATACTTTGCATTTGTTTTATTTTCTTATTGAATTTTAATTTTTGAGGTACAAAGAAATGTGATTCAGGGAAGGATAAATAAAAATAGATCGCTATAAATGCAGCAATGATTCCAATACTTAACACAGCAACTTGCCATCCAAACCAACCACTTATAAAAGCTGCTACAATACGACCAAACATTCCTCCAAATGTATTACCTGCAAGATAAAAACTGATAGCAGTTCCTATATTATTCCCATCTATTTCTTCAGCAATATAAGCCAATGTAACTGCTGAGACACCAGAAATACACATTCCTTTGATAAAGTTTATATTAATGAGAAGTGAAAAATTACTTACCCATATAGATGAAATAGTTAGAATAGTAGAGGTCACTAGTGCGAACAACATTACTTCTTTTCGTGGATATCGGTCTGCTATAAAAGCAAATAATAGTAAGCCTATTGCCATCCCAAAGGTAGATGCAGATACTAAATAACTACTTTGAGCGGGTGTTATTTGAAAATAGGTTGTTATTTCCGATAATAAAGGTTGGTAATTATATAATTGGGCAAAGACAGAAACACCTACTAAGAAAATTCCCCATTTAATTTTTTTATATCTGCTACTACCTTTTGTTGCTTTATCTTCTTTTAAAGCGGTAGTGTATATTGTGGTTGCCATATTTTAGTTTTTTGTAAAGTTACAAGTAAGTTATATATTAGTGAAATGGTATTTTTCTATCAAATCAATCGATAAAACCGATTAGTATATGGAATTAAGACAATTGAAATATTTTTTAAAAGCAAAAGAATTGCTCAATTTTACTGAAGCTTCTAAACAGCTGTATATTACCCAAAGTACTTTGTCTCAACAGATAAAGCAATTAGAGGAGGAAATAGGGCAACCTCTATTTGATCGAATAGGTAAGCGAATTACACTGACAGAGGCAGGTAAAATGTTTGCAACTTACGCAGAGAAAAGCATAAATGCAGCAAATGATGGAATGTTGTTGCTAAAGGACGTTAGGGGCTTAGAAGCTGGTGTTTTAAGAATAGGGTTGACATGGGGGCTAAAATCTATCGTTTTAAGTTCGCTAAAGTCATTTACTCAATGTTATCCTAAAGTGAAAATAGAAGTAACTTTTGGTACAACAACTGAATTGATACAATATACTTTAAAACAAGAAATAGACTTTGCTTTAACTTTTTTTGAAGGGGAGCATAGAGAGGCTTTAAATTATAGACCACTAATGACTTCTGATATGGCATTAATTGTTTCTAATTCTTCTCATTTAGCTATATTGGAATGTGTAGAATTAAAAGATGTTGCTAAGATGAGATTGGCCTTACCAGTTAAAGGATTTAGCACACGAGATTTTTTGGATAGTCAGTTTAAATTACATAATATAAACCCAAATATTTTAGTAGAAGTAAATCAAACTTCTACTGTAATAGATTTAGTGCAAATTGGAGCTTTTGAAACGATTTTGACCTTGGCAACAGTACATGGGGAGTCAAATATTAAGGCAATACCGATAATGGGTGTTGATATAAAAAGAGAAGCAGTTATAATAACATTAAAAGAAAGTTACCAAAAGAGAGCTGTCGAAGTATTTGTAAATCTTTTAATGGAAGAGGATAAGAATACTTATAATCAATTATAAGTTTAAATATTTTTTATTCAATAGATCGTATAGTTATTTATAATTATGAGGTCGTCTTGACTTTTGTAAAATAAAGAAGGGGTATAAAAATTTGCGTTACTACATAAACAAAATCTATGATGCATGTGCAAGTACTCCACCAAGTCAGTATAGAATTATATATAGCCCTACACTTATCACTTCCACAAAGAGGTTTAAAGTAAAAAGCCTCAATGTTTTAAGTAACAGAAGCTTATAAAAATAGTTTGAGATAATGAAGTTTCAGAAAACTAAAAAGCCATGATGACTTCTATGTATCGTTTATTGAGCTTAAAAGAAATGTGAAAAAGTATTACTGGTTAATTTATTATTTACTTCAATTTTTAAGCTGCTTGCCAAATTGGAGTATTATATAATATCATCTGAATGAATGGAATACTTATAATTCAATAATACTAAATGTATGTGAAGCAATTTGAATAAATATTTGGATTGTAAAAGTAAGCCAACGCTGTTAAGATATTTAAAATTGAATATTTTCTTTTTATGATTCCTTTAGTATAAGCGTTATAATTTTTAGATATACTTAAGAATGGTAATTTTAATTTGATTAAGTTCAAATAAAGGTGGTTTTAAATTATAGTAATACTAATTTGATATTATAATTGGTAATTATTTAATCCTCAATTTGTTTTTGCTACTAAACATACTTTTATATATTTGCGATTATTTAATATGATTCTAAATAAAAAACAAGCTAATTTATGATAAGAATTATTTTAGTTCTTATACTTATTGTTGTGTCTTTTATTTCTGTTTTTGTAGGAGTAAAAGATATTTCAGTATTTAATATACACAGATTAACCCAGGATGAGATGCTGGTGATGATCGTTAGTAGATTACCAAGGATGATATCTGTACTAATTGCAGGAGTGGGAATGAGTATTTGTGGGCTTATTGTGCAACAAATTTCGATGAACAAATTTGTATCACCTACAACAATGGGGACATTGGATGCCTGCAAAATGGGGATTTTATTCAGTATGATTTTATTCCCAGCAGGTGGAATGATGTATAAAATGGGATTGTCATTTTGTATTGCATTAGTCGCAAGTATTATTTTTTTGAAAATATCTAGTAAGATAAAAATGAGGAGTATCATTTTTGTCCCATTAGTAGGAATTGTATTTGGAAATATATTAAATGCTATTTCAACGTTCTTTGCTTATAAGTATAATCTTGTACAAAACATGGAAGGCTGGTTAATAGGAGATTTTTCTTCTATTATCAAGGGTAATTATGAAATTCTCTATTTAGGGGTGCCAGTAGTAATTTTATGTTATTTGTATGCTAATAAATTCACTATTGTAGGATTAGGAGAGGAGACCGCTACTAGTTTAGGATTAGACCACAAAAAGATCACTTATCTAGGATTAATATTTGTTGCTATAACATCTACAGTTGTTGTGTTAACGGCAGGAGTTATTCCTTTTTTAGGTCTTATTATACCTAATATTGTTAGTCTAATGTTTGGTGACAATTTAAAAAGAACTATTAGTTATACTGCTTTAATAGGAGCTATCTTTTTAATGATATGCGATATTATTAGTAGAGTTCTAATTGCGCCTTATGAAATACCAATCGGTCTGACAGTAAGTATAATTGGAGGTGTAATCTTTTTGGTATTAATTTTAAAAAAGGTGAAGAATGTTTAAGAATAAAGTTATCTCTATATTGCTTATAGCTTTGTTATTATGCATTGCTATTTACATGTTCACATTTACAGGGACTAAATTAGATTATGTTTTACCTAGAAGAGGATATAAAATAGGTGCTATGATCTTAATATCATTTGCCATTGGATATTCATCTATTGTCTTTCAGACGATATCAGCTAATAGGATATTAACCCCATCTATCATGGGATTTGATTCCTTCTTTTTGCTTATACAGTCATTGTTGGTATTTACCTATGGAGATAAAACATTTCAGGTATTGACAACTGAGTGGAATTTTGTGGCTTCTGTTGGTTTGATGCTTTTATTCTCGTTGGCTATGTATTTCTTAATTTTTAGACGAGAGAGTAAAAGTATGTACGCATTATTGTTAGTGGGACTTTTGATGGGAACACTATTTAGAAGTTTCTCATCTTTTATAGTAATGCTAATAGATCCAAATGAATTCCTGATTGTTCAGTCAGCTATGTTTGCCTCTTTTGATAAAATTAATATTAGTCTACTGACTATATCAGCAGTTATATTAATAGCTGTAATGGTCTATGGATCACGTTATTTTAGACAGTTAGACGTATTAACTTTAGGAAGAGAAAATGCAATAAGTTTAGGTGTTGATTACAATAAAGTAATACGAGCAAATTTGATGATTATTTCAGTAATGGTTTCGGTTTCTACAGCTTTAGTAGGACCAATAACATTTTTGGGAATATTAGTTGCCAATTTAACCTATGAGTTGGTGAAATCAAGTAAGCATTTATATATGGTAACGGCTTGTTGCTTATTGACTGCAGTAACAGTAATAGGAGGACAGTATATTGTGGAACACGTATTTAATATGTCAACAACGATTAGTATTATAATCAATTTTATAGGAGGAATATATTTTATTTATTTATTATTAAAGAGTAATAGAGGATGATAGAGGTAAAGAACGTTTCAAAAACGTATGGTGAAAAATTAATATTAGATGATGTATCTGTTACTTTTCCAAAAGGGAAAATTACGTGTTTAGTAGGAGGGAATGGGACAGGTAAGAGTACATTATTATCCATTGTTAGTCGATTAGTAGCAAGAGATGAAGGGGAAATAAATTTATTAAATCAGGATGTAATGGATTTTAAAAATAGAGAGTTCGCAAAACACTTATCTATTTTAAAACAAGCCAATCATCCCAATGTTCGTTTGACAGTAAAAGAATTAGTCTCTTTTGGTAGGTTTCCACATTCGCAAGGAAGATTATCAACAGCAGATTTAGAAAAAATAGACGAAAGCTTAGCTTTTATGGGGCTTGTAGATATACAAGAGCAATTTATTGATGAGTTAAGTGGAGGTCAAAAACAACGTACATTCTTAGCAATGGTCTTGGCGCAGGATACAGATTATATCTTGTTAGACGAACCATTGAATAATTTAGATATGAAACATTCAGTTGAAATTATGAAGATTCTTCGCGTTTTAGCTGATGAGTATGGCAAGACCATTATTATTGTAGTGCACGACATTAATTATGCGTCTTCTTATGCTGATTATATCGCAGCAGTTAAGGATCATAAGATTATCCATTTCGGACCTACTGATGATATCATTCGCGAAGATATTATGAAGGAGGTATTTGATATAGATATGACGATAGTTCATAATTGCAATAATAAAGTTTGTATATATTTTAAGTAGATTATTAAATTGTTAATTAAGTATTATGAGTAAATTTTTAATAAGCTGTATCGCAGCGTCAGCATTGTTATTTGCTTCTTGTAAAGAGACTAAAAAAGATGAGTCTAATGAGGCAAGAGAAAAAGTAACAGTACAACATACTTCTGGAAGTGCAGAGGTAACTGTTAATCCTGAAAACGTAGTAATCTTATCATATGGTGCTTTAGATAGTTTTGATGAATTAGGATTAGACGTTAAAGGTGCTCCAATTGGAAATCTTCCTGCTTACCTAGATAAATATAACAAAGTGGAAGGTCTTGTAAACGTAGGGGGAATTAAAGATCCAAATATGGAAAAAATAAATGAGGTTTCACCTGAGTTAATTATAATTGGTGCTCGTACCGCTTCTATGTTAGATGAGTTTAATAAAATTGCTCCTACACTTAATTTAGATGTTGATGCAAAAGATTATATGAATTCTTTTAAAAATAATCAACGTGCTATAGGTAAGATCTTTGGAAAAGAAGATGTAGTTGAGAAAGAATTAAAAGACATTGATGCACGTATTGCTAAGATTAATGAAATTGCAGCTAAATCTGATAAGAAAGCTTTAATCGTTCTTACAAATGAAGGACGTATGAGTGCTTATGGTCCAGGATCTCGTTTTGGAATTATTCATGATGTATTTGGTGTAAAACCAGCTGACCAAAAAATTGAAGTAGCTACTCATGGACAATCAATTTCTAATGAGTTTATCAAAGAAATGAATCCAGACTATATCTTTGTAATTGATCGTGGAGCTGCTATTAAAAGAGCAACAATGAGCAAAGAGGAATTTGCTAATGCTTTAGTACAACAAACTAATGCTTATAAAAATGATAAGATTATATTCTTAAATCCTGAGGTATGGTATTTATCAGGAGGAGGATTAAAATCAATTAAAATGATGATAAGTGAGGTTGAAAATGCAATTGCAGAATAATCTCTTTAATTTTTAATTTCAAAGAAGGCAATCATATGATTGCCTTCTTCGTTTTTGAACCAAAAAAGGCTGTTTCACATTGTGAAACAGCCTTTTTTATTTGTACTCGGAGCGGGACTTGAACCCGCACGAACATTACTGCTCACTGGATTTTAAGTCCAGCGTGTCTACCACTTCCACCACCCGAGCAAAACTAGTTTGTTTTTTTAGGAAAGGCAAAAGTAGTTAAAAAAATCACATAACCAATAGATGTCCAATTTAAAAGTTGGTGATTATACTGTTTTATACCTTATACTTCTTAAAAAAAAGTATAAAACGTTATAGTATCTATTGTTGTTTGTGGTGTTTTAGTAGTAATGTTATGGTATAGTATATTTTTTTTTAATTATAATAAAAAAGACTTTTTCTTCGTGTTTTGAACCATTTTGTAATATTAAGATATTCTCAATAATAACTCATTACACTTTATGCGAATATTTTTAGTTCATTAAAATGCTTTATATCCATTTTTACTTTTCTTAATGAATTGTTTGTTTTGGCACCTTTTTTGTTAATATACGGTCTGTTTATGATTTTTATTTAGTTAAAACCTTATTTTGTGCTCAATAATGTAATTACATGCATTTTCTTTTTTGGGTGTGAAATAGATTTGTGGAGTGAAATAAAACAGAACAATAAATATTAAAAAGAAAATTAAAGTGTTATGGTTAAGAAAATTATTCCTTTAGTAATGTTGTCACTTAGCTTAAGTGGTTTAGCACAAGAGAGAACTGGAGAAACAACAGTATCTAAAACTGGTGTAGGTATAGGTGTAAAAGTACCTTCAAAATCTGCTCAATTAGAAGTAGGAGGTGAAGATAAAGGTATTTTAATTCCAAGATTAGACTTGGTTGATGCAGAAACTTATTTGGGATCTGATTTGGCTGGTGCTAGTAAAGTAACAAATATAGGTATGCTTGTTTACCATAAGAACTCTAAAAACACTGAATTGCCAGAAGGTTTTTATAGTTGGACTGGTACAAAATGGGATAGAATAACATCTCAATCAGAATTAACAAAGGTAATCTTAGAGACTAAGACAGAAATGGTCAAGGAGATTGAAAAAATCACTGAGATTGTCACACCAGGAGAGCCAGGAGAAAATGGAGAGCCAGGTAAAGATGCAGATTTAAGCTATATGGTAGTTTATAGTCCATCAACAGATAAATTATCATATTTAGAGAAAAAGAAAGGTGAAAACGGAGAGTTAGTATATGAGCAAAAGGAGATTACATTTGGAGAATTAGTACAACAACAAGAAACAAATACATTCTTCAAAGAGAAAAAAGAAATTCTTGAAGGCGAAACAAAAGAAACATTAACAGGTTATATCTATTACAGTGAGAAAGCAATTACTGATTGGCTAGAAGGAGGAAAGAATGTTATTGCAGATATTCCAGATGATAATGGTTTTACGATTGATGTTTTAGCTTCGGTTAAGGAAAATATAGAAACAGTAATCAAAGCGAGTGAAACAATTATCCAAGAAGTAATTAAAGAAGCAGACGGAACGGTAAGAGTTCAAGAAGTTAATGGAAAACTTGTTTTACAATATAAACCAGCAGGCGAAAAAGATTATGTAAATGTTGATTTATCAGGAGTTGAAACAGTAACATCAATCGATAAATTTGTATGGGATGAGGGCGAAAAAGTATTTAAGTCTGAGCTAAATACAGAACCACCACTTGGTGAAAAGGGTAAAATCTATTATAAATATCAAGGTGAAAAAAATGAGGCGGGACAAAGAGTAACCCAGTATATTGATTTATCATCTGATATCGTACAAGCTATCAAAAATGATACAACTATTCAAGAATCTATTAGTAATACAGTAAATCAACATTTTGAGACAATAGGTGGAAATGTGTTTTATGGAGCTATAAATAACGATGATTCTAAAGAATATTTATATGTTGTGGAAGGAGAAGAAAAGAATAAAGTAAAAATAGATATCTCTGAATCAGTAAAAGAAGTTTTTGACGAAATTATTAAAGGAGAAACTAAGCCAGGAGAGACCCCTGGAGAAGATAATAATAATGAAATCGTAAACTCAATCAAAAATGCAATCGGTTTAAAAGTATTAACGGATAAACCAGCAGTAGATACTGGAAATACTATTGATAGTAAAAAAGTTTTCAAACAATCAGTAACTATTAACGTTGATAAAAGCAATGAAGATCCAAGTGTGAATACTGATTTTGTAGGAAATATAGTTGTTGCGAATTTTGGAACTTTACTTAATGTTTCTATTTATGATGAAACTGGAGTTTTAGTATGTAGTAATGTAACTGATGTAGTGCAAACAACAACGTCTTTGAAATTTAGTTTCGGCCAAGGTAACTTATATACACCTTTGGAAACAGGATATTATACAGTTGTTTTTGAGTATGTATCTAATATCGAGTCTAAAACTGACAATAAGAAATAAGACTAACACACATTTTATAAAATAAAAAATAATAGAATTTAATATCATGAAAAAAAATATAATTACTCTATTCGCTTTAACTTTTAGTTTATTTTCTTTAGCTCAAGAAGGTAAACCAACACTTCCTGGGGTTGGTATAGGAACTAAAACACCTTCGAAATCAGCTCAGTTAGAAATTAGTGCTGATGATAAAGGGATATTGATTCCACGTTTAGATTTAGAAGGTGAAACAACGTTTTTTAAAGCAGGAGGTGGAGATAAAACATATAATATAGGTATGCTTGTTTACCATAAGAACTCTAAAAATACTGATTTAGTTGAGGGTTTTTATAGTTGGACTGGTACAAAATGGGATAGAATAACATCTCAGTCAGAATTAACAAAGGTAATTTTGGAGACTAAGACCGAAATGGTTAAAGAGATTGAAAAGATTACTGAAGTTGGAGTTCCTGGAAAACCAGGAGAAAATGGACAACCTGGTACAGAAGCTGATTTAAGCTATATGGTAGTTTATAGTCCAACAACAGATAAATTATCATATTTAGAGAAAAAGAAAGGTGAAAACGGAGAGTTAATATACGAGCAAAAGGAAATTACATTTGGAGAATTAGTAAAACAACAAGAAACAAATACATTCTTCAAAGAGAAAAAAGAAATTGTTGAAGGAGAAACTAAAGAAACATTAACAGGTTATATCTATTATAGTGAGAAAGCAATTACTGATTGGCTAGAAGGAGGAAATAAAGATATTGCAGATATTCCAGATGATAAAGGTTTTACGATTGATGTATTAGCTTCAGTTAAGGAAAATATAGAAACAGTAATCAAAGAGAGTGAAACAATTATCAAAGAAGTAATTAAAGAAGCAGACGGAACGGTAAGGGTTCAAGAAGTTAATGGAAAACTTGTTTTACAATATAAACCAGTAGGCGAAAAAGATTATGTAAATGTTGATTTATCAGGAGTTGAAACAGTAACTTCAATCGATAAATTTGTATGGGATGAGGGCGAACAAGCATTTAAGCCTGAGCCAAATACAGAAGCACCACTGGGTGAAAAGGGTAAAATCTATTATAAATATCAAGGTGAAAAGAATGAGGCGGGAGAGTCTGTAACTCACTATATAGATTTATCATCTGATATCGTACAGGCTATCAAAAATGATACAATTATTCAAGAATCTATTAGTAATACAGTAAATCAACATTTTGAGACAATAGGTGGGAATGTATTTTATGGAGCTATAGATGACAAAGATTCGAAAGAGTATTTATATGTTGTGAAAGGCGAAGATAAAAATAAAGTAAAAATTGATATCTCTGAATCAGTAAAAGAAGTTTTTGACGAAATTATTAAAGGAGAAACTAAGCCAGGTGAGAATCCTGGAGAAGGTAATAATAATGATATCGTAAACTCTATTAAAGATGCTATCGGTTTAAAATTAGTAACGGGTGAAAAAGCTATAGATACTGGAAACACTATTGATAGTAAAAAAGTATTTAAACAATCTAATTTTATTACTGTAAATAATACAGAGTTTGGTTATGATAGTGATTTCACTGAGGCAAATATTAAAGTCGAAAATTTTGATACATTATTAAATGTAACTATCTATAATTCAGAAGGAACTGTTGTTTGTAATAGTATTACAGATGTAGAAAAAACAACAACGTCTTTAAAATTTAGTTTTGGTCAAGGAAAGAGTTACTCACCATTAAATAATGGAAAATATATTGTTGTATTTGAATTCCTTGCTAGTAAATAATTTTATGTGCTATGAAAAAGAAATACATAACCCTGCTAATGTTATCAATATCCTTAGCAGGGTATTCACAAGTGGGTATTGGTACTAAAAAACCATCTAAAGCTTCTGTTTTACATATGGAGGCAGATGGTAATAAGGGGGTGTTATTTCCAAAAGTAAAACTTACAGATCTAAATACGTTTTTAAATTCGTCAGAGTTAGCCGAATCTAGTAAAAGTGAAAATATAGGCTTAACTGTCTTTAATACTTTCAGTTCTGGTGAAATCTCTATGGGTTATTACTATTGGAGTGGTAATGAGTGGATTAAGGTTGAAGATACTAAGTCAATAGATGATGCAATTAATTCACTAACTTATAATATTTCAGAAGATGTAGTTTCTACTGGGGTTAAATTTCAAGATAAAGACATCTTAACTTTTGTAGGAAATGTATTTATTCAAGATGGAAATTCCGAAACAAAAGGTGTATTACTACCTAGATCAGTGGAAGCAAATGATATAGAGATATTTACTCTTAAACTCTTTGATCAAAATAACAATGTTATAAATATTGGATTAACTGATATTAATGTGTCAATTAGTAAGCGCTTAATTAATTTTAGTCTTGGTTTCGGAGGTTTTTATACTACACTTCCAGAAGGTAATTACAATGTTGTTGTTGAATTTACAGCTAAGAAGTAAAGCAAAATTGTTCGATAACTTATTTTATATACACAAAATATTGGTATATAATTTGTTTAGGGTATATAATTCAGAATCAGTTTTATCTATCGGCATAATAAAACTGATTCTGATATCTAAAAATAAAGCTATGAAAAAAATATTATTACTAATATGCGCCTTGTCGTCTTTATATCTGCAAGCGCAAGAAAAAAAAGGTATAGGTGTTGGTGTAGGAGTACCTAATAAGGCAGCTATGTTAGAAGTAGCGGCTAAAAATAAAGGTATTTTAATACCGAGAATAGAATTAAAAGATAATAAGGATCAATCTACTATTATTAAAAATAATGGGATACCTGAGAGTTTACTGATATATAATACGACAAATGATTCTTCAAAAAAACTTTCTTCTGGATATTACTATTGGTTACCAAATGCGTTACAAGAAACTGAATCTAGATGGGTTAAGTTACTTAATGATACGGATATATCAGATATAATGGAAAATCAAAAAAATATTAATGTTGTTGAAGGTGCAGGGGTTAAAGTATTAAAAAAGGAAGAAGGTAAAGATATTGAGTTTACTGTTTCATCAGGTTTAACTTCAAAAAATGGTATTCAACTTGAAAATAATTCTTTTGAATTAGGAGGTAAGTTAGATAAAGCTACTGAGATTACCACAGATGAGTTAAATACATTAGCTATAAAGGGATTACAGGAAGGAAATAGTACTAATAGTATTTTAGTAGTCGAAAATGATGGAGTATTAAGAAAAGTAAATGCTGTTGTTCCAAAGTTTTTCTATATGCCATCAATTTTATTGAATACTGAAGATATCAATACTACTTATTCTATTAATTTGTATCAAGAGTATGTAAAACAGTTTAGTAATGTACCAGCTAATCAAAATAGTACAGGAAAAGTGGCATCTCTTCCATTTATCCCAGAAGCCACTGCATTTGAATATTATGTTACCTACATAGATGATTCAGTGGTGAAAATTAATTCCGTAAATTCTCAAGGTGAATTAAGTTACACTATTTTAAAGCCTGCGAAAGTGTCAACTTTTGTAAATATCGTTTTAGTAGTTAAATAAATAAGTAAGACCACTTTTAATTGTTGAGAAGCGATTAAACGATATAATCAATTAATAAAAAAGTTATGAAAGTTATAAATAATGATAAATACAATATAATGTTAAGATTATTATATAGTCTTATTATTGTTTTTATCTCACTTCAGGTTGGTTTTGCACAAGTACAAGTAGATTATACTACGTGT
>NZ_BAEX01000068.1 GCF_000246945.1 Myroides injenensis M09-0166 | reverse complement strand
TTTTTTATTAACTGTTTTATTTATTTCACTTATAGTAGTGCTTTAAAAATGCTTAAGACATTTTCTCCTTCTGCCTTTAAATATTCACTCTCAAAAGGGGCTCCACAATCTTGACTATTTAATTGATGTAATAAAACATCATCTTTAAAATAGTATCTATCTTCTATTAATTCACTTTTTGATAAATCAAACTGATCACTGTTGTAAGGCGCATTGTATTCTAATGTTTTATTAAAAGCAAAAGAAAGCTTCCCATTTAACAAATAATATTCGGTTAAATATTGCTGAGTAGACTCATATTGATGATTTGTTACTTTTTGCAACTCATTCTTTGAGTAATAAAAAATTACTTCACCTTCGTCAACTGCATTAATAGAAGTATAATTATCTACAATTACTTTATCAAAAGCTACAATACTATTAATGCGTTTAAAATTTGCACGGATAGGCTGTAATTCCTCGTTTAAATACTCATTAGCAGCAATGTCTTCCATATTTCTGCTCACTTGAAGTGTGTCGCGTATCGCTAACTCTTCAGGTGATAATTTAGGCATTACTTCATTTTGTTTACAACTAGCAACCATTGTAATAACCACAAATAAAACTCCTAATTTCTTTCTCATCATTATCTTTTTAAAGCACACTAAATTACATCTAATTCATATGCTTTTCAATCCCCATTATTAGGGAGTTAAGGCAGTCATTGTAGTATCCATATCGTGATAAAACATTACAATCCAATTCTCTTCAATTGCTTTTTGCTTCCACTCATGCCTTAATTGCATTGCACGTTTTCCGTCATAATCACTTTTGTAAGCTATAGGATAGTCTAAATAACTTTGTTTAGGCAAATCATCTGCTCCATAAAAGTAAATCTTGTCTCCGTCGTTTATCCAAAAAACTTGTAAATAAGGAGTATGTCCTCCTACCACCTTATAATGAATAACATCTTCTATAACCCCCTCATCTTTATCCATCCAAACAATATTAGGCAGTTTTAATACCTCTTCTAATATATCATAATCAAAAGATACATCATCCATTGCTAATTCAGAAAAAGATACTTCTCTGCGCTGAATGTAAATCTTCGCATTGGGAAATCGACATTCATATCCCATGCTGGTTTCCTTTAGCAACCCATTTATATGATCTTTGTGTAAATGTGAGAGTAGAATACAATCGATTTGCAAAGGAGTCAAACCTTCCTTTGTCAATAGAGTATCCATTACGTATTCTCCATCTTCATGATATCCTAATCCTACATCTAACAAGATATTATGTTTATCAGTTATCACCAAAAAAGGTTGTACTGCTAATTGAATTTCTGTTGTTAATTGCTGATCTTTTATTAGCAAGAAGTTTTTAACCTCATCTTCATAAAAATTCCCTTCTTTTAGTGCAATTACTTTTACCATTGTTGTTTATTCCAATTTTGTATTGATTACAAAGATAAAACTTAGACAATGAAGTCGTCTTGACTTTTTAATTTTCTGAAAATCCCTATAACTCTTCTTTATTTTAAACTAGTCAAGACGACCTCGATAACTCTTTATAATATCAACTACTAAAAGAAGTTAACAAATGCTGTTTTAATTCCTCGTAGCTATTAATTTTCACTGACTGCTTCTCTTTAAACAATAATGGTTTTAATGAATCAGGTATAGGTATTTCTATTCCTAAATTAGAAATTATACTCTCTGGAAACTTGACAGGGTGGGCAGTTTCTAAAAAAACACCTAAATAATCAGTTTTATCATCTAAGAATTTCTTCACACCTAAATAACCAACTGCACCATGAGGGTCAAGTAAGTAATCCGTTTCCTTATATACCTTTTTCATTGTAGCAATAGTCTCCTTATCACTAAAAGTATAAGCTGTCAAATGCTTATCTAATACTTCACCTTCACTATTATAAAGTTCTAGAATACGCACAAAATTACTTGGATTACTAACGTCCATAGCATTAGATATGGTCTCAATTGTCTTTTTAGGTTCATATTCCTTAGAGTTCATAAACCTTGGTACAGTATCATTTACATTAGTTGAAGCAATAAAATGATGTATTGGCAATCCCATCTTTTGAGCTAACATTCCAGCACAAATATTCCCAAAGTTACCACTCGGCACAGAGACAACAATAGGTTTTCCCTGATTTGATAATTCCTTATACATTAAAAAATAATAAAACATCTGTGGTAACCATCTCGCTACATTAATAGAATTAGCAGAAGTAAGATGACATGATTTTAATCCACTGTCTAAAAAGGCACGCTTTACCATATCTTGACAATCGTCAAAACTTCCCTCTACTTCTATAGCTTTAATATTCTTACCAAGGGTTGTCAATTGTTTTTCTTGAATAGTACTCACTTTAGCTGATGGATATAAAATAACAACTTCAACTCCTTCTACACCATAAAATCCATTAGCAACTGCACCTCCTGTATCTCCAGAAGTGGCCACTAATACTGTTATTTTCTCTTTTCTGTCTTTTGTAAAATAACCTAGACAACGCGACATAAAACGTGCGCCTACATCTTTAAAAGCTAAAGTGGGACCGTGATAAAGTTCTAATGAATAAACATTATCCTCGACTTTAATTACAGGAAAATCAAAAGCTAAGGTTTCCTCTACTATCTTTTGTAAACTATCATTATCTATTTCCTCTCCTATAAAAGAGTGTATTACCTTATAAGCAATTTCTTCTTTACTTAAATGAGCTATATTATCTACCCATTCTTTATCTAACTTAGGTATGCTCATTGGAAAATATAATCCTTTATCAGGTGCTATACCTTGTATAGCAGCCTCTTTAAATGATACTTGTAATTGTGGATTTGTTAAGCTATAATATCTCATCTCAATTCTTTTACACCGTTAGGATTAATTGCACATACATGAATCTCATTTGCATAATCTGCATCAGCTACAACCTCTCGCATGGCAAGTGCAACTCGTTGTGCATTTTCTTTTCCTTTACACAAAGCAAACATAGAAGGTCCTGCTCCTGATATTCCACTTCCTAAAGCACCGTTCTCTAATGCTACCTGTTTCAATCGATCAAAATTTGGAATTAATAATGAACGCATCGGTTCTACAAACTCATCTTGTAATGAACGACCTATCAAATCATAATCACTTAAAAATATTCCACTCATTAGTCCACCTAAATTACCACATTGACGAATTGCAGTCTGCAGAGAAACACTTTTCTTTAATACAGAACGAGCATCCATAGTTCTCAATTCTATTTGTGGATGAATGACCGTTGCGTAAAGTTCACTAGGTGCTTTTATTTCTATAATATCCATAGGCTCGTAACTTCTGATAAAGGCAAAACCACCTAATAATGCAGGTGCAACATTATCTGCATGGGGAGCACCACTAGCAAGCGCCTCTCCCTGCATAGCATAATAGATTAATTCTTTATTTGTCAGTGGGTATCCACATATAGCATTGATACCATAAACTGCACCTGCAGCACTTGCAGCACTACTACCTATTCCACTACCAGCCTTTATCTTTTTGTGGATTGTGATTTCAATACCGAAATCAGGTTGTAATTTTTCTAACAATGCCAAAGCAGCAACTCCTGCTACATTCTTCTCTACTTCAAGTGGTAAATCTGCTCCAGTAATTTCCTTAATAACTACTCCTTTTTCAGCTCTTTTTTCAAAGTACATCTCATCTCCTACACTATCTAGACACAGACCTAAAACATCAAAACCACATGATACATTTGCTATAGTAGCAGGACAAAATATTTTAATTGCTTCCATTTCTCTTTAATTTAATTTATTGCCAATTCTAATTACATCTGCAAAGATTCCTGATGCAGTAACCGATGCTCCTGCTCCTGCTCCTTTTATTAAAAGAGGTTGATCTTCATAGCGGTCAGTATAAAACAATACGATGTTATCTTTACCTTCTAAATGATAGAACGGATGATCTTTTGGTATTTCAGTCAAACCAACTTTTGCAAGACCATTGTCGTAAGTAGCTACAAATTTTAATCTAGCATCACGTTGTTTGGCTTGCTCATATAATTGTTTAAAATAAGGCTCTTGATGTTCTAGCGCTGAATAAAAAGCCTCTACATTACCTGCATTCAAACAATCTTCTGGAAGAAAAGAATCTTTTACTATATCTGCTTCTTCTATTACTTTCCCACTCTCTCTTAATAAAATAAGCAATTTGCGAAGCACATCAATTCCACTTAAATCAATTAATGGATTAGGCTCTGTATAACCTTCCAACTGCGCCTGTTTAACAACTGATGCAAAAGATTCTTCTGCATTGTAATTATTGAAAATAAAATTCAAACTTCCACTTAAGACTGCGTGAATCTCTTTAACACAATCTCCTGAGGCAACTAGGTTTTTTAATGTGTCTATAATTGGTAAGCCAGCCCCAACATTTGTCTCATATAAGAAAGGAGCATTGTACTTGCGAGATAATTCTTTCAATTGTTTGTAATAAGCATAATCACTAGAACAGGCTACTTTATTACAAGTTACAATAGCAATACTGTGTTTTAAATAATTAGCATAGCCCATAGCTACTTCTTGGCTTGCAGTATTGTCAACAAACACACTATTTCGTAAGTTTAACTGCTTAACTCTTTCAAAAAAAACTTGTTGACTTACAACTTCTCCCTTATTCTCTAAAAATGCTTGATAATTAGTAAGTTCAATACCTTCTTCGTCAAATGCCATTCGCTTAGAATTAGCAATTCCTATCACGCGTATATTGAGCTTTAAGTTCTTCTTTAAATATTTCTTTTGAGTTTCTATTTGCTGCAAAAACATATTGCCGACATTTCCTATTCCCATTACAAATAAGTTTAATTGCACAACTGCTTCTTCAAAGAAAGCTTCGTGCAAGACATTTAAAGCTTTCTTTACATCTTTTTGTAAAATTACAGCAGATATATTTCGCTCTGACGCACCTTGAGCAATAGCAATAATATTGACATTATTTCGTCCTAGTACACTAAGCATTTTACCACTTAATCCTTGATGACTTTTAATATTATCACCAACGATTGCAACAATTGAGCGATCTAATTCAACTTGTACTGGTTTCACTTTTTTCATCTCAATTTCAAATTGAAAAGCATCGTTAATTACTTTTTCTGCACGTTTAGCATCCTGTTGTACAATACCAAAGCAAATAGAATATTCTGAAGATGCTTGTGTAATGAAAACAACATTAATCCCTTCATTAGAAAGTACTTCAAATAAACGTCTAGATACGCCAACAACACCAATCATACCAGGTCCTTCAAGCATGAGTACAGCAATGTTATCAATATTACTAATCCCTTTAATGGGGTTTAATGTTTTATCTACAAGTCCATTACTAATAATACTTCCTCTCTCTTCAGGAGCGAAAGTATTTTTAATACGCATAGTAATATTTTTAGGTAAAATAGGCTCTAATGCAGCTGGGTACAATACTTTGGCTCCAAAGTGAGAAAGTTCCATTGCTTCTTGAAAATTAATCTCATCAATTACTCTTGCTTGTTTTACCAACTTAGGATTAGCGGTGTATATTCCACTTACATCTGTCCATATTTCTACTTCTTTGACATCAAGAGCAGCAGCAATGATACTTGCTGTATAATCAGAACCTCCTCTACCTAATGTAGTAATTAACATATCTTCAGATTCTCCTACAAAACCAGCTGCAATTGTAATATCACATAAATAATTTTTAAAGTAATTTTGAATCAACAAATTAGTCAGTGGAAAATTAACTACAGCTTTACCAAAGCAATTATTTGTTTTGATTAAGGCTCTACTTTTTGCTAATTGACAATTTTCTCCTTGTTCAATTAATATTTTAGATAATATTAATGAAGATAAGCGCTCACCGTAAGAGAATATAGTGTCTTTTGTTTGAGGTGACAACTCACCTAAATAAAAACATCCTTGCAATAACAACTCTAATGAATTAAGCTTTCTAAGCACACTACTAAGCACTCCTGCTTGTTTACTTACTGGTATTAAAGCTCTAACTAAATCAAGATGTCTTTTGACTATCTCTTCATATATATTTTTGTAATCCTCTTGCTTAACTGCAGCCTTATTTGCTGCCTCCTGTAATAAATCAGTTACACCTCCTAAAGCAGAAACAACCACAATAACAGGTTCTTGTTTACTAATATTTTTAATGATGTCAATACATCGAACTAAATTATCTGCATTGGCGACAGATGTGCCTCCAAATTTAACTACTCTCATAAATACGCTATTTAATGATTAAAAAAAAAAAATATAGGCGGGTCGTTTATACTATATATATAAACAACCACCAAAATGGCGATATGTATAAATGCTCCCCCTTACGGGGTAGAAGTAGTGGAAGAGGATGAAGATGTTATTACAATAGCAGTAGCCCCAACAAAGATTGTAGGGTTAGAAAAGAAATAATATGTACTGCTTTGTAGTATCATCAAAAACAAATATAGAAAGTTTTTTAATATCTGTTAACATTTTTTTCACTTTTTATATACTTTATACCCTTTTCCTCTAAAAACTTTTATTATTTATATCATACATCTTTCTTAAATTCATTAAATGTCAAGAATGCAGATTAATCAGATATACTAAAATAAAACACATTGATTGATTATTACACGATATGAGTTATTTACCTTAAATACAAAATATTAGCTACTAAAATTTTTTTTACAAAAAACTAAAAGTGAACATACTCAAACAAAACAGGAAAAAAATATAAATAAAAAACACCGATTATTGAAGCTATTCAATAACCAGTGTTTTTAATATACAACACAATACTTGTCTACTATATCTTATATTGCCCAGGAATCTCGATAATATGTAATAATTGTATTTTATTCATATTTTGCAAAGTTCGACACTCTTCTGAGGTTAGACGAGCATCTCTTAATTTAAAATGAAATCCCAGTTTATCCTTTATAACTGGTGATCTAAACAAAATTTGATAATCAAATAATGAAGTAAATTCGTTAAAAGGTCTATCGCTATAGTAATCGTAAACATCACTAAAATCTAATGAAGTTAACTTGGGTAAATTCTTACTTCTAGCTAGATTCTGAATAAAATCTTGATGATCGAGTCCACTTCGAACAATTAATTCTTCAATTTTTAAATTATCTATCTCAAAAAATGTCTCATTTGGAGCACATGGCACTTGTAATACTTTAAGTTTAGGCATTTTACTAACTAATTTAGCAATTATGCCATTTTCCTGCCCAGAATCATCACTGATTAATGTTAAATTATGATCTCCCATATCAGTCAGACCAATTTTAAAACTTTCTAAATTTTTAAAAATTATATTATTTCCAACCAATCGACTAAAATTCCAAATCCTAAATCCATTAGCTCCTGCATCTGGACTATTAAAGTTTAAAGCAATAAACGCATTAGCATGTTCAATTATAAAATCTATAGTTGCACTAAATCCAAAACTATATCCATCCTCTTGCTCTAATTTATAAGATGGAGTATTATAATCCTCATCATAACCATCTCCATAATAGTTTAATTCAAATAAACCACCTATTTTAGAAAAACTAATACGGGGTGAATACTTTAAATTATAAGGAAATTCCCTATTGTAATAATTATATATTCGCTCTTGCAAATTAAGTAGCTTATCAATCATATGCTTACATTTTTTTTCCAGAGCAACGTCTAATACTTCCATATTTTAATAATTCTCGTTACAAGGCCATAAAAGCAAATTTGTAACCATTATTACTTAAATATTTGCTTTGTCAACGAAAAAGAAGAACGAAGTTTGCTAATTATATTTATTTACTAGATTAACTGCTCTCAATTCTAATACAAGATATTAATTTTGAGTAAATAATACACACTTTTTCATTCTATACCCTAATAAAATATAAAATACAGTATTTTAAAAAGAACAAACAACCTTATTCAAAAATATTAAATCAAATAATTATTCTAGTTAACACTTACTCTCAGCTTTTAACTAATGAATAAACTAGTTTTTATTAAAAAATAGATGTAGAAATTTTATACAGTTTGTCATTTTAATTATGTATACTTCATATACTATTATTAAATAATACATACAAATATAGACTAGCAATTCCTTATAAAAACTTACTATTTAAAAAGAACTCAGTTGTATAAAATATAGCATATCAACTATTAGTAGTAATTACTTATCAAAATTTAATTAGCACCCGTTCAATAAATATTGACTCATTATTTTAAGTTATATTTGTATAAAGTTAAATAACTATGCAAGTATCTAAAGACCCTTTACACGGAAAAAAATTAGTAGATATACTAAATGAATTAGTCGAATATTACAATGGTTTTGATGCACTAGGAAATCAAATTAACATTCGCTGTTTTACACATGATCCGAGCATTAACTCATCTCTTAAGTTTTTAAGAAAAACGCCATGGGCTAGAGAGAAAGTAGAAAGCTTGTATATCTATGTCCTTCGTCAAAAGGCTAAGCAAGAAAAATTACAAAAGGAAGTATAAGATTATATCATTATCAAACTGAAGCTTTGTGTTTATTCTTGGTTTAAAATAACTTCATAATCGTGCTTGTATTTCTTTTTAAGGCGCTGTTTTGCTTTTTTCACTGCATCAATAGTTACCCCCAAAATATTAGCGGTTTCTAAATTACTTAAACCCACTTTTTGTAGTAAAATAATGCGTAAATTAGACTCTGTTAAATCAGGTAAATGTGAAACAACATAATCTAAGTATTCTCCCTGCTCTTTTTTAAACGTTTCTTTAAACATATTCCAGTTTTCGTCAGTCATCAAATGAGAATTTAATAATTGCTCTAAATCAGGCTGCTTATCTTTTAAAAATTCATTACTTGAATTCTTAACCTTATTAAGTTCTTTTTCTAAGGTATTAATTTGCTCGTTCTTTTCTGAAAGGTATATTTTATAAGAGGCTAGAGTAGCATTTGTTTGCTTCAAATTACTTTCTGAAGTAAGTTTTGCATATTGAAACTCAAGAAGTTTCTTCTCATATTTAAAAGCCTGGAGTTTAATAATACGCTTAGAAAAAAAGTAAACAACAAAAAGTAATAATAACAATAAAACTGAAGTACTTAAAAACAGTAATCGCTGATAACGTGTTTTATCTAACTTGCTTTTCTCAGCCTCTAATTCCCAGTTAACTCGCTCAAGATTACTATTCCAATTAATCTCATTAATAATTTTCTCACTCTCTTTATTCTCAATTAAACGCTCAATAGATTCAATCACTCTCCTATAGAATAACTCTGATTTTTCATCTTTAGCAATCTGAGCAAGGCTCAGCAAATAATTAGATATCTCTAATTTAAAACCCAATAAATAGTTTTTTGTCTTTGATATTTGATTTGCTTCTTCCCAGGTATCTTGTGCTAATTTATATTGCCCATTGTCAAAATATAACTTCCCTAATTGAATTTGAGCATACATTTGATTAATATCTTCCCTTAAGTGCTTAGAAAGTGCTACATCTTCCTTTAGGTATTGTTCAGCTAACTCATTATCTCCTTCTTTTTTAAAAATCAACCCTAATGCTCCCATACTTTTAGCATATCGCAAAGTATCACCTTTATTTAAAGAATATTGTTGTGCTATTGTAAAATACGCTTTAGAGGCAGCTATCTTATCTAATTCATAATAACATTTACCCAAAGCCCACAATACCGCTCCTTTATTCTCATCATTATCGTCTAGTATCGATAGCATATTTTCATATAGTTCAATAGACTTACTGTATTTCTGCATTGTTTCATAAAAATAAGCTGTTTTTAATAACACATTACTTTTTTGAACAGTTACTAAATTAGGATTGTGATCAAGTACTTTTGCAATTTTTATAAAATAAGGAGCAGCTTCTAAATAATGGTTATACCTATAATAGTAAAATCCAACCTCACTATACACCCAAACTCTTAAACCTATAGAATTACTCTTTTCAATACAAGAGATACTCTCTAGCAATAAATCGGTACTAACTTTATTAAGACTATCATTTTGTTTTAAATAATTTAATGCATTAATTACGTTTTCAATTGACTGCCGTTCATTTATATTATTAATTCTTGTAAAATCTATAGTTTCACTATTTCGATATTTAGAAAGTACTTCATTGATTAATATATGATCATCTTGTCTATGTTTTGTGCAAGAAAAAAATATAAATAAACCAAAAAAAGTCAATAGTCGAAACATAGTATATCGCATTTTGTACAAAAGTAAAGTATTTAACCAAACGAAATAATAAATTAAAAATAACATTTGTTCAGGAATATTTGTAGAAACATTCGAAAAATTCAATCTTTTCTGGAACACTATTCCATAACAAATAAACATAGTGATTTACAGATGTTAGAAATCGTTAATAAAATAATAAATATTTGATTACTATAAACACTAAGAGTAAAGTAAATTATCGATACTGACAATACGCAACAAATAGGTATAAATTTCAAAATTCCACTTGTAAATATTTCATAATAAAAAAGGCTATATCTACAGTACTGATATAGCCTTCCTTTTATTGTTTTGGTAAACAAAAAGCAATTTTTTTTAAAAGAAAAATTTGTTTTTAATAAAGACACTAAAGTAACTATTTATAAATTACAAAACATAGTACTTTTAATATAAAAATTTTACATTTTCAACACTTTTAAAAGTTTTACTTCTAAAACCATCTCCTCCATCTAAAATATATAATCATAAGAATAACAAGAGTAAACATTCCCCCTAGAGTCCAAAAATATCCATAATGCATTTTTAACTCTGGCATATACTCAAAATTCATTCCATAAACCCCAACAATAAATGTTAATGGTATAAAAATAACAGACACAATTGTCAGTACTTTCATAATCTCGTTCATTCTATTGCTTTGCGCAGAGAAAAAATAGTTAGTAGCACTGTCTAACTTATTCAAATTGTATTCAATTTGATCTAGCATTTCATATAACTTAAATTGTAATCGTTCAAAGAAAAGCATACTTGATCGGCTGATACTACTTTCTGCTTCTTTTTTAGCATGCTGGGTAAGCAAGTTATTTAGTACTTCACGCAGAGGTATAATTGCCCTTTTAATATCATGCAATTCTTGAGTATATTCCTCTATTCGAACCAATATCTCTTTTTGGTACTTATTTTTTGCATCTATTAAAACCTGCTCTACATTGTCTTCTACTAAATCTAAAGTTGTTAAAAAACTATCCATCAGAGAATCAAGCAGTCCGTATAACAGATAACTAGCATCACGCTTTCTTACCTGCCCTGTCTTAGTGCGAATACGCTCACGAATGAGATTAAAGAAATCCCCCTTTTTCTCCTGAAAAGAAAGAAGAATATTATCTTGCAATATAAAACTTACTTGCTCTACACTTATATCTGTTTCCTCTTCGCTAAAAGGTAGGATAGCTTTCACACTGAAAAACATAATATTGTCTAGCTCCTCTACTCTAGTTCTTCTAGAGAAATTGAGTATCTCTGCCATAATATAAGATTGAATATTAAAAAAGTTACCAATCTCTTTTAATAGTTCAATATCGTGCAACCCGTGTAAGTTAAACCATTTAACAGCATTTGGGTTAGTATTCTTTAGAATCTCTTCTATCTCATTAAGACTTAAATCATTATGCTCTTCAAAGTTATTCTCATCATAAATAAACAACTGCATAGAAATAGGTACATCTGGAAAAGCGCCAGAATATTCTAAGGAATTGGGCTGAAGTTTTCTAATTTTCTTATATTTAACTCGTTTCACATTTTGTAAATTTGTTTAAAGATATAAGTTTTTGAAATGCGAAGAAATTTTTAAAACCAAACATTACAGCTTATAATGAAAATACTGATAAAAAATTGTAAAGAAATTCTACAAGTTAGAGACCAACATATTGAAAAATTAGAAGGAGAAGCAATGAAAACATTACCAATGTTAGAAAATGCTTTCTTGTTAATAGAAGATGATTTAATAGCAGATTATGGAACAATGAATAATTGTCCAAGTGATACAAGTGTAGATCAGGTAATAGATGCCTCAGGAAAAACCATATTACCGACATGGGTTGATAGTCACACTCATCTTGTTTATGCTGGCAATAGAGAACTAGAATTTGTAGATCGAATAAATGGTCTTTCTTATGAAGAAATCTTTAATCGTGGTGGGGGAATTTTAAACTCTGCTAAAAAGCTACAAGAAGCAACAGAAGAAGAATTATATGAACAAGCGCGTAAGCGCTTGGAAGAGGTAATTCATTTAGGAACAGGTGCTATTGAAATAAAGTCTGGTTACGGCTTAACCTTGGAAGCAGAATTAAAAATGCTACGTGTTATAAAAAAACTAAAAGAAAACTATCCTGTAGCCATTAAAGCAACTTTCTTAGGCGCGCATGCCTTTCCTGCTGACTACAAAGATAACCACGAAGGGTATATCAATCTACTAATACAGGAAATGATACCAGCAGTAGCAAAAGAAAACTTAGCAGAATACGTAGATGCTTTTTTAGAAACAGGGTATTTCTCACCTGAAGAGACAGAGCGAATTATACAAGCTGGACAAAAATATGGATTAACAGCAAAAGTTCATGTTAACCAATTTACAGCAATTGGTGGAATTGAAACTTGCGTCAGAAATGGAGCTTTATCTGTCGATCATTTAGAGGTGGTAACTGATCAGGATATTTCTATTTTAAAAGGAAGTAAAACAATGCCAGTAGCATTACCTACCTGTTCGTTCTTTATTTCTATTCCTTACACCCCTGCTCGAAAAATGATAGATGCAGGACTACCTCTTGCACTGGCTTCTGATTCAAATCCTGGTACTACTCCATCAGGTAATATGAATTTTGTTGTATCAACCGCATGTATTAAAATGAAAATGACTCCAGAGGAAGCAATTAATGCTGCTACAATTAACGGTGCTTACGCTATGGGAGTAGAAAAACAATACGGAAGTATTACTAAAGGAAAAAAAGCTAGTATTATCATTACAAAACCTCTGCATTCATTCTATGAACTACCTTATGCTTTTGGTACAAATAATATTGACCAAGTTATTTTAAATGGTCAACCACAAAATAAACAGTAACAACGCTACTAATAATATAATACAAAATAGCTTTTATGCCATATACAAAATTAAAATTATTAAGCAGAACAGACCTTCTTGCGTTAACTAGTTTTCGCAATGGTGAAATAAAATTTGGTGAGCGTATTCATCTGATCGAATCACATAATAATTGGGATCAAGAGCTAAAAGCTAATGACACAAAATACGTAATCTTAGGAATACCAGAAGACATCGGTGTAAAAGCAAATTTAGGAAGACCCGGAGCAGCGACAGCTTATAAAAGTTTCTTAAGTAGCTTTTTAAATATTCAACACAATCGATTTTGCAAAGGTAGCTGGATTACAGTATTAGGACATCTTGATTTCGAGCCTGAAATGCTTGAGGCTGCCAAGCTAGATACTTCCATAAAAGAAGATCGCAAGCGCTTATTTGAATTAGTAAAGGCAATCGATAAAGAAGTATCTCATACTATTTCTAAAATTGTAAGTGCAGGTAAAATTCCTATTATCATAGGTGGAGGGCATAATAATGCCTATGGCAATATAAAGGGTGCTGCTTTAGCCAAAGGCAAGGCTATTAACTGTATTAATTTTGATGCTCACACAGACTTTAGACCCTTAGAAGGACGTCATAGTGGTAATGGATTCTCATATGCCTTTGAAGAGGGGTTTTTAAAGAACTATTTTATCTTCGGTCTACATGAAAACTATACTTCTAAGACTATTTTTAGTGATATTAAGCTTCATGCTGATAGAGTAAAATACAATACTTACGAACAAATAAGAATAAGAAAAGAGAAGTCTTTTGACACTGAGTTAGTCACTGCGCAAAAACATATAGATTATACACCTTATGGTATAGAAATTGACTTAGATGCAGTACCTATGATTGCTAGTAGCGCTATCACACCTTCTGGTTTTTCAGCAGAAAGACTTCGTCAGTTTATCCAATTCTTTGGAAAATCAAAATACGCTACTTATTTGCATATTTGTGAAGGTGCCCCTTCTTTAGATTTTCCTACCAATAATCATTTAGTTGGTAAATTAATTGCATATTTAGTAACTGATTTTATCAAATCAAATAACGAGAGAGTTTTATAGTGAACATATTATTAGTTGAAGACGATATTCGAATTAGCGAATTCATAGTTAAAGGATTAGAAGAAAACGGAATGCAAGTACAACTTGCAAGTTCTGGTGAACAAGCACGTGATTTTATCACTACTAGTGATTGGGACTTAATTTTAATGGATGTAATGCTACCTGGTATAGATGGTATTCAATTAACTAAGATGATTCGATTTAAAAAGAATTACACTCCTATATTAATATTAAGTGCTCTAAGCGATACTACTGATAAAATAGCTGCTTTGGATAACGGAGCAGACGATTATCTTACCAAACCCTTCCATTTTAATGAACTATTGTCTCGTATCAATGCACTTACGCGAAGAGCTAAGTTTAAATATGAACAAGAAGAAGAAATATTTACTTGCAGAAATATAAAACTTTATCCTAAAAAGCATTTAGTACTACAAGGGGAAAAACAAATTGATCTATCTCCTAGAGAATATAAACTACTATTGTACCTACTAGAGAACAAAGATAAAGTTATATCAAGAACTCAAATTCTTGAACGTGTCTGGGGAATACAATATGATACCAATACCAATGTTGTAGATGTATATATTTCTTATTTGCGCAATAAATTAAACGAGTCAGATGGTAAAATTATTCATACCATTAAAGGAACTGGATATATGCTTCAAGAATAAATTATGAACTTACGCAAACGTCTTACACTTTATAGTACTGCTACTTTTGGAATTGTATTTCTTGTGGCTTCTATGGTAATTTTCTTGGCCTTCTTTAAAAGGTCACAGAATATTCTATTTAGCGATTTAAAGAGTACTACACTTCTTAGTGCAATCTACTATCTAGAGCAAGACGAATTGCCTCAGAGCGAGCATTCACTTATAAAAGATCAGTTCAGAGCAACCATTCAAAGTACAAATGTTGCAGTATATAATGAACAAAATAAAGTAGAGTTTGGTCAGTTAATCAATGATATAAATATCACACCAACAATTCTTAATCAGGTAAGAGAATTACACAACTACCATTTTAAGAGTGATAATTATTTTTACTATGGAATTTTCTATCCCGATAATCAAGGGGACTTTGTTGTATTTGTAAAAGTTTCAAACAACGAATTCATAGCCCAAATACGCAGTTTATTATTTATTCTACTAGGTGTTTTTTTACTTGGTCTTATCACAATTTACTTTTTAAGCAAAAACATTTCTAACGTTGCTTATAAACCGATTAAACGCATTGTACAACAAGTAAACAAGGTTAACTATAGCAACTTAGAGCAAGGAATTGTCGTTCCGCAAACCCAAGATGAACTAGCTGAATTAGTAAGCACTTATAATAATTTACTATCTCGATTATCTGAAAGCTTTTTAATTCAGAAAAACTTTATAAATTATGTTTCTCACGAGTTTAAAACACCATTAACTGCAATAAGTGGAAATCTTGAAGTCTTTGCTCAAAAAGAGAGAACACCTGCTGAATATCAAAAGGTAACTATAGAGGCGCTTGAGAATGTCTATAAAATAGAAAGCATATTGAGCAATCTTTTACTGCTTTCTGGATTGAATACTAAAGATTACAATATTGACGATGTCCGTATTGACGAACTAGTATGGGATATATATGACAATCTACAAGACAAAATTCAAGAATACAAAACACAGTTAAATATTAATATTGAAATAGAGGATTTCAATATTCTTAAAATTAAAGGGAATAAAACATTACTCAATGTTGCATTTTATAATATTATAGAGAATGCAATCAAATATTCTAATAACAATCCTATAGATATTACTTTTAAAGTTCTCCATAATAAATTAACTATAGAGATTCTAGATCATGGAAAAGGTATTCACCCTGAAGAACTTCCTCATATTAAAGAAACCTTCTATCGAGGTAAAAATGTCGGAAATATAAAAGGAAGTGGTATTGGTCTATCACTTGCAATGATAATATTTGACCAACACCATATTATTTTTCAAATAGATTCTGAATTATTAATAGGAACAAAAATTAGCTTAACTTTTTAAGCCCATATTGTTCAATATAAAAATCTAGTAAAGTAATTGCTGTCATAGCCTCTACTATAGGCACTGCTCTAGGTAATACACAAGCATCGTGTCTTCCCTTTCCCTGCACTGTTACAACTTCATGCAAGCTATTTATAGATTGCTGATCTTTCATTAAAGTAGCAGTTGGTTTAAAAGCTACTTTAAAATAAATATCCATACCATTGCTAATTCCCCCTACTATACCTCCAGCATTATTCGTTTTAGTAGTACCGTCCGGTAAAATTACATCGTTATGTTGACTCCCTCTTAATTTAGTTCCTTCAAAACCGCTACCAAATTCTACACCTTTTACTGCATTAATGCCTAGCATTGCTTTTGCTAAATCAGCATCTAATCTATCAAATACTGGTTCTCCTAATCCTATAGGAACATTCTCTACCACACAAATAATAGTACCACCAATAGAATCACCATCTTTCTTCACACTCTTAATTAAGTCCTCCATTTGCACAGCAATTATAGGATCTGCACATCGCACAGGATTTTGCTCTATCGTATTGAAATCTAGTTCGCTATAGCGTTTCTTAACTGAAATATCACCAACTGACGCCACGTAAGCTGTAATCTTTACATTTGACAGAACTTGTTTAGCAATTGCTCCCGCTACTACCCTACAGGCTGTCTCACGAGCAGAACTACGCCCTCCTCCTCTATAATCACGATGCCCATATTTTTCATCATATACGTAATCTGCATGGCTAGGACGATAGGTATCTTTTATATGTTCGTAATCTTGCGATTTAGAGTTAGTATTCTCAATAATAAAACCTATTGGAGTACCCGTTGTTTTACCTTCAAAAATTCCAGATAAAAAACGTACCTCATCCGCCTCTTTACGTTGAGTTACTATTTTTGATTGACCTGGTTTTCGTCTATCTAATTCTTGTTGTATTTGCTCTAGATTTAATGATACACCAGCTGGGCAACCATCTATAACACCCCCAATAGCAGCGCCATGAGACTCTCCAAATGTTGTAACTCTAAAACGATTACCAAAAGTATTACCTGCCATAAAATTTGTATTTGATACAAGTTTACTACATTTTTAAAAGATATGCAGAAATTATTACCAGTTTTTCCTATATTCAATTAGAATACCAAAAGCATCACTTAATTTATATACTCACTATTTTTTGTATATCTTAATTATTTTTAAACCAAAGTATTTACTTTTATAAAACTATCAATTCAAATTAATAATGAATACAATACTTTTACGAAAAGCTACTATAAATGATATTGAGCAATTAAAACAAATTAGTCAACAAACTTTTTTAGAGACATTTTCTTCTACAAATACGCAAGAAGATATGCAAGAGTATTTAAAAGAAAGTTTCACTAATGAAAAACTCATCAATGAATTAAGTAATATACACTCTGTTTTTTATTTTGCTTTATATGAAAATCAAGTAATTGGGTATTTAAAAATCAATGTAGATGATGCACAAACAGAATTACAAGACCCAAGTACATTAGAAATAGAACGCATTTATGTATTAAAAGAGTTTCATGGTAATAAAGTTGGTCAATTATTATATAACAAAGCCTTGGAGATTGCAAAATTGCAAAACAAAACTTATATATGGTTAGGAGTTTGGGAACAAAATTATAGAGCAATTGCCTTTTATGAGAAACAAGGGTTTATACCCTTTGACAAACATATTTTCACCTTAGGAAGTGACCAACAAACGGATATAATTATGAAACTAAAAGTTATTTAGATATTTTTAAAAATAATCAAATTGTACTCTATGTTGTACATAATAATTAACATACCCTAAATAATCCCTAAACTTAGGTAGTCGATGTGAATCTTCAACAAATAGTATTTCACTATTATATGTTTTTTGAGACATTAACCCACTATAATCAAGAACCTCGTCTTGCTTACCTATAAGTAAGAAAGCATCTTGTGGATCATCTATCTTTATAAGACTATCTTTTAAATTCTGACTAAACTCTAAGCTCTTGTTTAATCGCTGGTCTATATCCAAAAGTGGACTAAGCATAATTAAGATCGAATCTAACCCTTTACTTTTTCTTCTTTCTCTTAATTGGTACGCTAGATTAGCTCCTGTTGAATCACCTATTAGAATTACTTGCTCTTGCTCAGCTATTTCTGCCTCAACAATATTCATTATTGCATTAAAATTAGATTCTGGTGTCCATTCTACACAAAAACTTGAAGAGCTCTTAAACAGCTTTTTACAGTCTTGAAACTTGCGAGAATTGCGATCTGAACCATAACCGTGAAAAAATATCATTATCATAGGTGTGAATTTTAAAGTCTATTATAAATAAGAAGTTAAATTACAAATTATTACTGACTATATAAAATGATATATGTCACTATTATGTAAATTCCTCTTAAGTCAAACGTTATAGACCATAATATTACTACATTCTATAATTTTATAAACTCTATCTATTGTATGTTGCAATAGCCATAGCACAAAAGACTAAAAAAAGAGAGAACACTGATTGTGTTCTCTCTTTTACAACTAGCTATCAAATTATTACAATTTATTATAATTTCTTTTTAATATCTTTTAAATCGTCTTTAGCTTCCTTTCCTAATTCTCTTGCATCACGTTTCGCAGTATCATATGCTTCCGCAGCTTTGTCTTTAAACTCATCTGCTTTTACTTTTACATCATGTTTCGCAGTATCAAAGCCATCTACTACTTTATCTTTAAGCTCGCCTGCTTTTACTTTTACATCATGTTTCGCAGTATCAAAACCATCTACTACTTTATCTTTTAACTCGTCTGCTTTACCTCGCAAATCATTACAACAATCTTCAGCTTTTGTTTTTAGCTCATCTGCTTTAGCTTTAACATCATGCTTTGCATCTTCGCAGCAATGTTCAGCTTTTGTTTTTAACTCATCTGCTTTAGCTTTAACATCATGTTTTGCATCTTCGCAGCAATGTTCCGCTTTTGCTTTTAATTCATCAACATCATGTTTTGCAGAATGACAGCAATCATCAGCTTTTGTTTTTAACTCCTCAGCTTTAACT
>NZ_BAEX01000069.1 GCF_000246945.1 Myroides injenensis M09-0166 | reverse complement strand
GAAGTGTTTCTGTAGGTGTCCTATTTAAGTTTGCTAAAAATTATTCTGTAGATATTCTACAAATGGTGATATTAAATTATATTGTGACAGCTAGTCTTTCTTATTTTATTTTTAATGTGGATATTAAAAATATTCCAGCTAATTTACCTTACAATACAGTTATAACTTTAGGGATCCTATTACCTCTTTTATTTATCATACAATATAGATCTATTTTGAATTCAGGGATAATCAAAACTGATATTGCTCAAAGAATGTCATTGTTTATTCCAATATTAGCAGCAATTTTTTTTATTTAAGGAAAATATTAGCCTATTAAGATATTTTGCTTTAGCATTAGGATTGCTATCTGTTTATTTTATCATTAATAAAAAAAATATTGAAAGTAATAGACTAAGTAAAAGCCAATCTATTTATCCTTTACTTGTGTTTTTAGGTTTTGGAATTATTGATATATATTTTAAAAAGCTAGCCCTATATAGTTTTATCCCCTATACAAGTAGTTTGTTTTATGTATTTTTCTTAGCATTTACAATATCAATTCTTTATTATTTTATTAATCGATTAATAAGAAAACAAAAACTTTTTTTAATTAACAAATACTCATTAAGTTTTGGATTGTTATTAGGTGCCTTAAATCTTATAAATATTTTATTTTATATGAAAGCTCATCAAGAATTTGCTAGCAACCCTACAACAGTATTTGCAGGAATGAATTTTGGAGTAATAATATTAGGTACTTTAATTGGGTACTTTGGGTTTCAAGAATCATTATCTAAAAGAAATCTTTTAGGGCTTGTGTTTGCTTGTATTTCGATTGGATTGATACTTTATTTTTAGATGACTCCACTCACCTATTATAAAGTTAATAATATTGATAATTTTCCTATTTCACATAATATATATTATTGATTTTTAGTAATATAAGGCAAAAAAGCAATTATATATTAGTATAATTGCTTTTTCATTGTCTTTTTGATTATATTTTGTGTTCAATTATATTCTGAATAGTTTCAGGATTTATCAATGTTGATACATCTCCAAAATCTTTTGTTTCACCATTAGCTATTGAACGTAAAATACGTCGCATAATTTTACCAGATCTTGTTTTAGGTAAACTATCGACAAATTGTATCTTATCTAACTTAGCAATTGGTCCAATGTGACTAGAAATATATTGATTAATTTCTCTTTTAAGATTCTCTTTGTCACGAGTTTCCCCTTCCACTTTTAAAGTTATGAATCCATAAAGTGCATTACCTTTTATTTCGTGTTTATATCCTACAACAGCACTTTCTGCAATAGCTGGATGTTCATTAATGGCATCTTCTATTGGTGCCGTTCCTAAATTATGTCCTGAAACAATTACAACATCATCTGCTCTACCTGTGATACGGTAGTACCCTACTTCATCTCTTAAAGCATTATCGCCAGTAAAGTATTTTCCAGGAAACTTAGAAAAATATGTTTCTTTATAACGTTCATGATCATTCCAAATAGTTCTAGCCAATGATGGCCAAGGGAATTTTACACATAACGCACCATCAATTTGATTATCTTCAATCTCATTTCTTTTATCATCCATTAATACAGCTTGTATACCTGGTAAAGGTAAAGTTGCATAAGTTGGTTTAGTTGGCGTTATAAATGGTAATGGTGAAATAAGAATACTTCCAGTTTCAGTTTGCCACCAAGTATCCACGATAGGGCATTTTTTCTTTCCTACATGGTCATTATACCAGTGCCATGCTTCCTCGTTTATTGGTTCTCCAACGGAACCAATGACTCTCAAACTTGATAAATCGTGTGAATTTACGTAGCTATAATCTTCAGTCATTAAAGAGCGAATTGCTGTTGGAGCAGTATAAAATTGAGTTACTTTATATTTATCGATGATATCCCAAAATCTACTAGGTGTAGGATAAGAAGGCACACCTTCAAACATCACTGTAGTCGCACCATTTAACAAGGGACCATAAATAATATAAGAGTGCCCAGTAATCCACCCACAATCTGCAGTACACCAGAAGATATCTTCCTCTTTGTAATCAAAAATATTTCTAAAAGAATAGGCTGTCTGAACCATATATCCTGCAGTAGTATGTACCATTCCTTTTGGTGTACCTGTAGATCCAGAGGTATAAAGTATAAATAGTGGGTCTTCTGCATCCATTACCTGAGCTACGTGATTATTTGAAGCTTCTTCTAATAAAGGTTCCAACCAAAGATCTCTACTTGCTTTCATTTTTGTTTCTATACCAGTTCTTTTTACAACTAGTACTTTTTCAACACTAGGACTAGATTCTAGTGCTTCATCAATAATTGGTTTTAAAGGAATTGTTTTGCTACCTCTAAAACTACCATCAGAAGTAATTACATATTTACACTCTGCATCATTTATACGCTTAGCCACTGCTGAAGATGAAAATCCTGCAAATATAACGCTGTGAATTGCACCAATTCTAGCACATGCTAACATAGAGCCAGCAAGTTCTGGTATCATTGGTAAATAAATACATACCCTATCCCCTTTTTTAACTCCTTGATCTTTTAGGACATTTGCCAATTTGCTTACGCGGTTGTATAAATCGTTATATGTAATGTTCTGAGCTTCCTCTTCTGGATTATTTGGTTCAAAAATAATAGCTGATTTCTCACCTCTTTTAGCAAGATGTCTATCAACACAATTCTTAACTATATTAAGTTTAGCATTAATGAACCATTGAAATTTTGACTCTTCCATATCAAATTCGAATACCTTATCCCAAACTTGATACCAAACAAAATTCTCTTCTGCTATTTTGCTCCAGAATTTTCTAGGTTCTCGAACTGATTTTTTATAATGTTTAAAGTATTGTTCTAAATTATCTATTTTATAATAACTCATGGTTTAGTAGTGTTTTTTTAAAGTTGTTCTATTCTTAGTTCTTAAATATATAATATTCTTCATATATTACAAAAAGTCATACATTATTTTTAATAAAAAAACAATATATGACTTTTATGTATTTTGGAACTATTTTTAAAGATTTAAGATATTGTTTTTAGCATACTCAAATTCTTTGATAATTTCCTTGATTATATTTTCGACAGTATCTACTTTTTTTAATAAACCTGCTATTTGTCCTATTTCTAATTCACCATTAATTAAGTCTCCTTCAAACATTCCTTTTTTTGATCTACCTCTTCCTAAATACTCTTTTAATTCTTCAATTGTTGGGTTATTAGCATAAACATCAAGTAAACCATTATAAAATTCATTTTTAATTAAACGAACTGGAGCAAGCTCTTTTAGACTTACCATAGTATCTCCTTCATTAGTATTAACTACTAATTCTTTGAATTTATTATGCGCTGAACTTTCTACAGAGGCGACAAATCTAGTACCCATCTGTACTCCATCTGCTCCAAGTACCATTGCTGCTAACATTCCGCGCCCTGAAGCTATACCACCAGCTGCTATTAATGGAATATTAATTTTTTCTCTGACCATGGGTATTAAAGTCAATGTTGTTGTCTCTTCTCTTCCATTATGACCTCCTGCTTCAAATCCTTCTGCAACTATAGCGTCTACTCCTGCTTCCTGAGCTTTTAGTGCGAATTTTGATGAACTTACTACATGTACAACTGTGATACCGTTTTCTTTTAAAAATGAAGTCCAGGTTTTTGGATTACCTGCTGAAGTAAATACAATTTTAATTCCTTCTTCAACAATGATATTCATTATCTCTTCAATATTAGGGTAAAGCATTGGAACATTTACGCCAAAAGGTTTATTTGTAGCTTTTTTACACTTTTGGATATGCTCTCTTAAAACTTCTGGATACATTGATCCTGCACCAATTAGTCCTAATCCACCTGCATTACTTACTGCACTGGCAAGCTTATAGCCACTATTCCATATCATTCCTCCTTGAATAATAGGATACTTAATATTAAAAAGAGATTTTATTCTATTCATTGTCTTGATTAATTAGTTAAACTTTAGATATTACCCCCGAACCTATAAGTTCTTCTCCTATATGCCAAGAAACGAATTGTCCTTCAGTAATAGCTGATTGAGGTTCCTCAAATCGGACATACATTCCATCTTGCATCTTATATAAGGTTGCTTTTTGTAATGGTTGACGATATCTTATACGCGCTAATATAGACATTGTTTCCCCTGCTTGCAAAACCATATCTTCTCTTATCCAATGTATTTCATCCTCTTTAACAAATAAAGCCTTATGAAATAATCCTGGATGTTGATTTCCTTGTCCTGTATAAATGATATTCTCTTTTACATCAGTTGCAATAATAAATAAAGGTTCTGCCGTTCCTCCTACATTTAATCCTTTTCGTTGACCGATTGTAAAGAAGTGTGCTCCATAATGTTCCCCCACTTTTTTACCCATAGATGGATTATAAGTATATGATTTAGCTTCTTCAAAAAGTTGCTCTTCTAAACTTAAAGATGATAAATCTTTTTGAGTGTTAAAAATTTCAGCTTCTTTAGGAATCTCATAGATAAAACCATCTTTTGGTTTTAATTGTTGTTGTAAAAATTCCGGTAAACGAACTTTTCCAATAAAACATAATCCTTGAGAGTCTTTTTTATCAGCAGTTATTAAGTTCATTTTAGTTGCTATTTCTCTTACTTGAGGTTTTAATAACTCTCCAACAGGAAATAAAGATTTAGCTAATTGCTCTTGCGATAATTGACACAAAAAGTAAGATTGATCCTTATTAGGGTCAACTCCTGCTAACAACTTGTAAACTGTCTGTTGTGTACCATCTTCATTTGTAATAACTTCTTCTTCTTTTCGACAATAATGTCCAGTAGCAACGTAATCCGCTCCTAAGCTTAATGCAATTTTCATGAAAACATCAAACTTAATCTCTCTATTACATAAAACATCTGGGTTTGGAGTACGACCGTTTTCATATTCATTGAACATATAATCTACAATCTTCTCCTTATATTGCTCGCTCAAATCAACTGTCTGGAAGGGAATTCCTAACTTCTCAGCAACCATTAAAGCATCATTACTATCTTCTAACCATGGACATTCATTAGAAATGGTCACTGTATCATCGTGCCAATTCTTCATAAATAATCCGATAACTTCATATCCTTGTTCTTTTAGTAGATAAGCGGCTACACTAGAGTCCACTCCTCCTGAAAGACCTACTACTACTCTTTTCATAAAATATCCTTTCGATAAAAATAAGCTGTAAAAATACAATAATATAAAAGTAATACATAAGCTTTTTATAAAGCTTTAACCTTAATAAATATTTAGAATACCATGTTAGTCTTTATTTAATCTTTGACCACAAAAAAAGGTTCACTATTTAGTGAACCTTTTTTATATTGAAATCAATTATTTATTTTTTTGCTGCTCTTTCAATCTTTGTTGCTCTTGAGCTTGCTCCATCATCTTTTGGAATCTTCCTTTCGGTTTTTTCTTTGTTTTGTTTTCTGCAATAATAGCGTGAATTTTATCTTCTTTTACAATATGGTTTTTAATAACATACATAATTCCAATTGTAATAGAGTTTGAAATAAAATAGTATAAACTCAATCCTGATGCGTAGTTATTAAAGAAGAATAACATCATCAAAGGAGAAATATAAATCATTACTTTCATCAATTTACCCATATCAGGCATCCCTTCTTGTTGAGGCTGCGCCATTTGTTGATCTCCTGTTGTCATTTTCATATAAATGAAAATTGCTATAGAAGCTAATAATGGGAATAAACTTACGTGATTACCATAGAATGGAATACTAAAAGGTAAATGTAAAACAGAGTCATATGATGACAAGTCATCTGCCCATAAGAAGCTTTTCTGACGTAAATCAAAAGCTGATGGGAAGAATTGGAACAACGAATAGAAAATAGGAATCTGTAATATTGCTGGTATACATCCTGCCATAGGATTCACACCTGCTTTTGAATACAAATTCATCGTTTCTTGTTGTTTCTTCATTGGATCGTTTTTATATTTCTCGTTAATCTCTGTAACTTCTGGACGAATAGCTTTCATCTTAGCTTGAGATAAATAAGATTTATAAGTCAATGGAGAAATCAATAATCTAACCAATACAGTTAATACTATAATTGCAATACCGTATGGTAAGAAAGAACTTAATACGCCAAACACTGGAATAAATAAGAATCTATTTAACCAACCAAATATTCCCCAACCTAATGGAACAATATTATCTAAGTTTTTACCGTATGATTTTAATATTTTATAGTCAGAAGGACCAAAATACCAATTCATATCATAGTTCAATTCACCAGCAGTAAATTCTAATGGCATTGTACTAGCAAAGTCTTTAGTGAATAAAGTATCTACTTTCTCATCTAAAACAAGGTTTTTAGAAACTAAACTTGCAGTAGAAAAAGGTTTACTAGTCAACAAAATTGATGAGAAAAAGTGTTGTTTATAAGCAATATAAGAAACATCTTTTACTGTTTTTTCATCTGACTTACTTGTAGCACTTAAATCGTTATCTTTTCCGTTTTCATATTCATAATATAAACGAGTATATCTATTTTCATAGGCTACACTTTTTTCGTTTACATATGCTTCTAAATCCCAGTTTAATTCAGGTGTTTTAGATAAATCAATAATTTTGCTTAAACCTTGTGAACGAATTACAAAGTCTAACATATAGTCGTTAGGTTTCAGTACATAACGGAATTCTAAAAATTGATTTTCAGACGCTTTTAAACGCATTGACAATACTTGATTTTCACCTTCAGTACTCAATTGAGGTTCAAAATATAAATCTTTAGTATTTATAACGCGATTGTCAGTAGTATGTAATTCTAAATTAAAACTTGAATTATTATCTTTAATCAAAGAAACAATCTCATTTGAAGATTTACTAAATCTCTTATTATTGTTGATTTGAACTTCGCTTAGATAACCACCTTTATTGTTTATAACAAGAGTTAATTTTTCACTTTTAAGTTCTGTACTTCCTCCTTGAGCAGATGGCAATGTCGCACTATAAGCAAATTGACCTAATTTAGCACGCAATGATTCGCTTACTAGAGAATCATTTTGAACTCCTTCATCAGCGATCTTTTCTGTACTAACTACATCAGTTTTTTCAACTACTTCCTTCTGTGCTTGTTCAGCATCTTTTTTCATAGCATCTTGCTCTTTGTTGATATTGTTTAACATCATCCAAATAAGCAAACCAGCAATAATAATAAAGCCGACAATGCTGTTACGATCTAATTTTTTTCCTTCCATTACTTAACTTGTAATTGATCAAATGTTTTGAAATTTACTCTATAATTTAAGAGCGACTTACCTAAAAACTTATTTAGTTTTATTTTCAATCGCTGCTTTTACAAAACTCACAAAAAGAGGATGTGGTTTTGCTACAGTACTTTTATACTCTGGGTGGAATTGTACACCTACAAAAAATGGATGTGTATCTAATTCTACTATTTCTATTAGTCCTGTCTCAGGATTCCATCCTGAAGTATTTAATCCTCCTTTTTCGAAATCTTCTAAATATTGATTATTGAATTCATATCTATGGCGATGACGTTCATTAATTAAACTTTCTCCATAAATCTCAAATGCTTTAGAACCTTCTTTTAATTTACAGTCCCAACCACCTAAACGCATTGTACCTCCTTTATCAGTAATATTCTTCTGATCTTCCATAAATGTAATAACTGGATATTGAGTACTTTCGTTTACTTCTGTTGTATTTGCTCCTGCAAATTTTAATACGTTTCTCGCATATTCTATAACAGCCATTTGCATACCTAAACATATTCCTAAGAAAGGAATATTATTCTCTCTTGCATATTTAACTGTTTCTATTTTTCCTTCTATTCCTCTTGAACCAAATCCAGGAGCAACTAATATTCCGTCTAAATTCTTTAATTTCTCAATGACGTTGTTAGCTGTAATATGGTCTGATTGAATTGAAATTATATTTACTTTAGATTGATTCTCTGCTCCTCCATGAACTAGCGCTTCTAAAATAGATTTGTAGCTATCTTGTAATTCTACATATTTCCCAACTAATCCAATATTAACAACATGCTTTGGATTTTTAAGTTTATGTAAAAATTCATTCCATTTAACTAAATCTGGCGTTTTCTTTTCAGGTAATTCCAATTTTTTAAGCGCTACTTTATCTAAACCTTCTTCTAACATTAAATTAGGAACGTCATAAATAGTTTCAGCATCGATAGATTGAATAACCGCTTCTGGCTTAACATTACAAAACTGAGCTAATTTTTGACGTATCTCAGAACTTAAATTATGCTCTGTTCTACATACAAGAATATCAGCTTTTATACCACTTTCCATTAAAGTTTTAACTGAATGTTGCGTAGGTTTAGTTTTTAACTCTCCTGCTGCAGCTAAATAAGGTACTAATGTAAGATGAACAACGATTGCATTATTATCACCTAATTCCCATAACAATTGTCTCACTGATTCAATATATGGAAGAGATTCAATATCCCCAACAGTACCACCAATTTCTGTAATAACTATGTCATATTCACCAGATTTGCCAAGCAATTGCATACGCTCTTTAATCTCATTAGTAATATGAGGAACTACTTGAACAGTTTTTCCTAAAAATTCTCCACGTCTTTCTTTTTCAATAACTGAAAGATAAACTCTACCAGTAGTTACATTATTTGCTTGAGAAGTAGGAACATTTAAAAATCTTTCATAATGACCTAAATCTAAATCTGTTTCAGCACCATCATTGGTTACAAAACATTCACCATGTTCATAAGGATTTAACGTCCCAGGATCAACATTAATATATGGATCAAATTTTTGAATAGTAGCAGAGTAACCTCTTGCTTGCAGTAATTTTGCAAGGGAAGCTGCAATAATACCTTTCCCTAAAGATGAAGTAACTCCTCCTGTAACGAAAATATACTTAGTCTGTTTCATTTAGTCGTCTATTTGTTGTGTTGTTAAGAATAAAACTTGGCAAAAATACAACTTTCCAAGGGATTCTTCTAATTTTATAATGCTTAAAAGTTCATGATCCATGTATTTTTTGTTAACACCAACAACTATAATACCATTCTTTTCCAAATAATTAAGTACAGTTATTATTAGTTTTAAAAATTATTATTTATCAATGAATTCTTTAATAAAAATGTGATTTTTGGAGTTATATATTTATACAAGCATTACTTTTGTAATAAGTAAAATGTACATATAAATCGTTTAAAAATAGTAGATGAGTATTTTTCAATCTTTTTTTCAGCAAACATTAAGTGCCTTTATGACATTATTCCCTGTTGTTAATCCAATAGGCATAGCCTTTATCATTAATTCATTTTTTAGTACTCTATCTAAAGAGCAAAGATATATCTCCACAAAAACGTTAGTTTACTATTCCTTTTTTTTATGTGTAGTTTGTTTATTATTAGGACAATTAATCTTAATGATCTTTCACTTATCAATTCCTATAATACAAGTTGGTGGAGGATTTTTAATATGTAAAACAGCATTAAATTTATTAGCTGACAAACCAGAAACAAAAGATAAACCTGAACAAGATTTGACTGCAGGTTCTTATATAAAGAACAAATTATTTTACCCTCTTACCTTTCCTATTGTCATTGATGCTGGTACAATATCTGTAATATTTGCCTTAGCGGCTAGTTCATTTAGTAAAGAAATAGAAACAACAATAGTTAACTTCTCCTCTATTTTTATAGCAATAATTTTGTGTTGCGTAATGCTTTATATTTTTACGCATCAGGCATTTAATATAACTAAACGCATCGGTACAAGTGGTGCTCAAGTAATAAATAAGATGTGTGCTTTTTTTACCTTTTGTGTGGGACTAAATGTTATATACGAGGGTATAATTGCCTTAATTGAATTACATACAAAATAAGTAAGAACTTAAACGTACAATCTTATGCTTCTATCTATCTGCCAAATAAAATTAACGTTTACTATTCTTTTTAATTAGCAATAGATAATTATATAATATCTTAATTTTAAGCATATTACATTTATTTTATATAGGATTTAAAGTTATAATAGCGTTATATTTCTTTCATACTTGCTGAACATCTACTCAACAATACTTTAAGAAATATGTTTTGTTGACCGAATATTGATTTGTCTTTATATATGTTTATTATGAAAACAAATCTTTTCTTTTGGAATAATTTGTGTAAAACAAATTATATTCGGATTAAAGATAAGTTCTCCGAATATTTGTTTCTCCACCTTACATTTATTAGAATTATATTTATGTTTTTAAAATTAAAATCAAATCTTATTTACATTAAATTTATATTTTTTACTTATAAATAACTATTATTTTTAGTATTTTCAATATTTTATTGAATTAAATACATTGGTTAGTGTGCTTTTATTTTTACCTTTGCCGTCAAATTTTAAAGTTTAATGGAGCAAAAAAATACAAAAGTAGTTAGAGGATTAAAAGCAAGACATCTTTCAATGATAGCAATTGGAGGCTGTATCGGAACCGGTTTATTCATGGCAAGTGGAGAAGCTATCCGGTCAGCTGGACCTGGTGGAGCATTGATAGCTTATGCTGCTATTGGTTTAATGGTCTATTTTTTGATGACTTCATTAGGAGAGATGGCTACTTATTTACCCGTTTCTGGATCATTTAGCACCTATGCTGCTAGATTTGTAGATCCGTCATTTGGTTTTGCATTAGGTTGGAACTATTGGTTTAATTGGGTAATTACTGTTGCTGTTGATGTTTCTATTGCTGCGATTGTTATATCTTATTGGGAGCCAATGACTGTTATACCTACTTGGGGTTGGAGTATGTTATTTTTTGGAATTATACTTTCACTTAATATGCTATCTGTAAAAGCTTATGGTGAATCTGAATATTGGTTTGCTTTTATTAAAGTAGTTACTGTTATTATCTTTTTAATTGTTGGTTTATTGACTATTTTCGGGATATTAGGTGGTGAATATATTGGTTTTAAAAATTTTACACTGGACCAAGCTCCGTTAGTTGGAAAAGGTTTTTCAGGCAAATTCTTAAGTATATTGGGTGTTTTTCTTATAGCAGGTTTCTCGTTTCAAGGTACTGAATTAATAGGTATTACAGCAGGAGAGTCAGAAAATCCAGAAAAGAATATTCCTAAAGCAATTAAGCAAGTGTTTTGGCGAATATTAATTTTCTATATTTTAGCAATATTTGTTATTGGTATGATTATTCCATACACAAGTCCGCAATTACTTGGAGCAGATGTTTCTGAAGTAGCAAAATCTCCTTTTACATTAGTATTTGAAAAAGCACATTGGGCATTTGCTGCAGCATTAATGAATGCAGTAATATTGACTTCAATTTTATCAGCTGGAAATTCTGGAATGTATGCCTCTACTCGTATGCTTTATGCAATGGGAAAAGAAGGAATGGCATTTAAACTTTTTTCAGGAACTAATAAAAACGGAGTACCTGTTTTTGCACTATTAGCTACCGCTTTAATCGTTTTAGTTATTTTTATTATACAAGCTAATTTTGAAAATGCTGTAGATTATGTATTAGCAGCATCCGGACTTACTGGTTTTATAGCTTGGCTAGGAATAGCCATAAGTCATTATAGATTTCGAAGAGCTTATGTCTTACAAGGTAAAGATGTGAAGGATTTAGTCTATAAAGCAAAATGGTTTCCATTTGGACCTATCTTAGCATTAATACTTTGTATTTTGGTTATTATTGGGCAAGACTCACAGCTTATTTTCGAAGGTGTTTTTGATTGGAAAGGAATTATGATTACTTATATGGGAATACCATTTTTCTTATTCTTTTACTTTTATCACAAGTTTCGTTTTAAAACTAAAAAAATACCATTAAAAGAAGTAGATTTAAGTAAACATAGAGATTAATAATTTAATATGAAGTCGGGCAAATATAACTTTGCCCGACTTTTTTATTTTTTAATAATTTTAAAACTCTTAGATAAGTCACTTGTTTTAATCTTAATAAGATATGTACCGGGCAAAAAATGTGAGATATCAATATCCTTTGCTGATGCTAAATTTTTATCAAACATGAGTTTACCACTTGCGCTATAAATAGATAGATTAAAGTTGCCATCTTTAATATTTTCGAAATTTAAGATTCCTAAACTAGGATTTGGCCATAGGTAGACTTCTGCTTGTTGTGATTTAATACTATTCGAAATTATTTTAAAAGAAACATTTTTATCAGATGATATAATTAGTGAAAAGTGCTGCTTAAGGTCATGTAAAGTACCTTTGTGAGAGATTTTTACTTTAAAGTTCTTTTTTTGCATGTACTCTATTTCTATTTTTTCAATATTATCAACATCATTATCTCCAGTCTTGGCAGTAAAGTCATTAAAGTTTTTATTTAAATACCACGGACTATAAACCTCTTGATCAACAATTATCCTCATATCTAAATCGTTAACTAATGCTTTATTATATCTTCTATTTACAATTCCTTCATAGTCTAATTCACCAGGTGGATCTGTCCATGCTAAAGTAGCTGTAACATCATTAAAATCCTCATCCCCTTCTATTTCGAATTCGATAACTTCACTATTATTTAAGGTTCCCTCTAAAAGCAAACTTTTAGACTTAGTGCTATATTGCAACACTTCAACTCCTTTTTTTGCATTAATAACCCCCCAACCTACCATAGGATTTGGACCACGAGGAACAATCTTACATTTATATACTCTAATTGGTGTAGCGGTATGCGCCATTAAAGCGCGTAGTGAAGATGAATTTAGAGGCATTTTTAAATTTTCAATAGCCCATTGTTGCCATAGTGCAAAAACTCCAGTAACTACAGGAGTTGCCATAGATGTCCCTGACTTTTTACCATATAAATTATTAATTGGTATTTCATTTCGACCATAATCATGAGGTGCATAAGTAGAATATATATTACTTCCTGGTGCAGCGATATCAGGTTTTATTCTAAAATCTTTAGTAGGACCAAAATTAGATGTTGAAGAGACAATAATTGCCCCATCTACTGATCTATCGTCTATATTAGCAACTGTAACTATATTTTTTGCAACAGACATTCCTGTTAATAAATCATATCCCCAATGTTCTTTGTTGATAGACCTAAAATCCTCTCTATTATTACCAGCAGCCATTACAGGTTGGTATTTGTGGGCATTATACGTAATTAGATCAACATCAATAGCGCCTCCGTGATAGGCTCCTAGTAGAAATTTATCAATTAATAAAACTCCATTATAATTCAATAATGTAACCCCATAGGAATGGTTAGAAAGTAATAGACCATTCTTAGCAGCATAATGCATTTCTACGATATCGTTATCCCAAGTATATGCCTCTAATGTCGCTTTATTTGCAACTCCTTTACTTTTAGGATCTTTTCCTCTAGATATTAAGATTCCTGCTACATGTGTTGGGTGACTTTGTCTATATTGATAACTTTTATAGAAGCTCTCAGTTTCTTGATCAAAATTCGGAAATTCATCTTTAATTTCAATATTGTCCTTTAATTCTATGTGATCTGCAAAAGGTAAAGCTCCCTCCCATAATCCAATTTTAATATTATTGCCTTGCAGAAAGTTTCCATATCTATTTCCAGCTAATATAGGAAAGGCTTTAACCGTGCGTCCTGCTTTCTCACTTTGATTTGAATAATAAATAGGATTTCCAAACTCATTAATTCCTATAAATTCGTTATAATCACCATGTTTGTCAATAAAAAAAGAAGGAGTATTAGTTTTTTGAAGATATTTAACTATGTGTTTATTTTGTTGGTTTGATTTACGCTTTAAATACCTAGAAATTTCTTCATTAACCTCTTTATTATACTCACGCAAAACTCTATTTTTCACTTCTAAAGTTTGTCCTAAAGTAGACTGTGAAAATATAGCAAGAGTTAGTAGTAAAGCATGAGTTACTTTACTTATTTTCATGATATATAGAATGTTTCTTATGTTGTAATATATATCGTGAAATAATTATGCCAATTTTTTATAAAAATTTGTTTACAATTATTAATATGTTTTTTTTATTTGTATATATATAAGAATATTATTTTTTTAATAGAGAGATAATTAAAATTTGATAAATAAAGGGAGTTACTTTTTTTAATGAAGTAATCGAGATTTTTTAGTTTTCTAAACTTTTGAAAATCAAAACCAGCAATACCATTAATAAAGTAATCATGATAGGAGAATTTTAGAATTACTTAATAGATTAGTTATGTCTTTACAATAGACTCCTATATTAAATAAAACCTTTGTATATCAATAAGCTATGAGGTTTTCTGTAAACACTTTATCCATTTGAGTAAAATAAAAACTGCATCACTTTTTTTTATCCTAAAAAAACATATCTATTTAAATTACAACAAGTTATCACATAAATAATTTTTAGGTCAAAAATTAGAATGCTTTGCCAAAGCCTGTGTTTATAAGCACTCTAGCTAAATCCTTCAACAGTTCTTCAACAATCTCCCATGATTGCTCTATATAGAAGGCTAATTATTGAAGGAGTCTTGAAGAACTGTTGAAGCGTTGTTGAAAAAATCATATCCTTTATAGTGATAAAGGCAAATGTGGAATCCTTGATTCCACACATCATTTTTAGGTAATTCTATTCGAAAAGATTTCTAAATAATTAAAAGATTTATTTTTTAAAAGTTTAAAAATAAAATGACTCTAATGAATGGGATGATCGATAATAAGATGAAGTTATCTTATCTTTCTAGTTTTATGAAATTTCTATACCTCATCTTTATTTTTCAATGAGTCAAGATAATCTAAAAGGAACTCTCTTTCTTTTAATAAAGATACTGTTATTGTTTTTTCTTTGCTTCTTCCCAAAACAAGTTCATTTCTTCACTAGAAAGATTTGCTATACTATTTCCTTTACTTATAGCTGATTTTTCTACCTCTTGAAATCTCTTTATAAACTTATCATTAGTCATACTAAGCGCTTTATCAGGGTCAATACCAACGAATCTAGCATAGTTAATAAGTGAAAATAGAATATCGCCAAATTCTTGTTCCATCTTAGAAGAATTATTTTCTTTTTCTTCTAATTGGAACTCAGCGATTTCTTCTTCAACTTTATTCCAAACTTCTTTTTTATCTTCCCAGTCAAACCCCACTCCACTAGCTTTTTGTTGAATGCGATATGCCTTTATTATTGATGGTAACCCTTTTGGTACTCCACTTAATACAGATTTATTTCCTTCTTTTAGTTTTAATTTCTCCCAATTCTGTTCTACATCGTTCTCGTCTTTTACGATTGTATCGCTATAGATATGAGGGTGTCTGAAAATCAATTTATCAGAAATACTATCTGCAACTTCTTTTATATCAAATAAATTTTGCTCACTACCAATTTTAGCATAAAAAAAGATATGCATTAAAACATCTCCTAGTTCTTTCTTTAAATCATCATAATTTTCAATTTCTATACTATCTGTTAACTCATAAACTTCTTCTAAAGTCAATGATCTTAAAGAATTAAAAGTCTGTTTTTTATCCCATGGACATTTTTCTCTTAACTCGTCTAATATAGTAAGTAAACGATCTATGGATTTAAGCTGTTCTTCTCTAGTATGCATTTTATTAATTTATTTGTAACAATTTATAAAATAAAAGCTCGCTTACAAAATGTAGGCGAGCTTTTTTATATTTAATACTTTGATTTATATAGGCTAATTATTGCGCATCATCAGTTTTCTCAACTTCTTTAAATGCTTCTGCAATAGTTCCTCTTTTTTGTAAAATATTATACCAGTTTAAAACTTTTTTAATATCTGACACATAAACTCTTTCCTCATCAAACTCAGGTAAAACTTCTCTAAAGTAAGCAACTAAAGTTGGATTGTCCTCTTTGTGAGAAATAGCTGGTCCATTATTTTCTTTTGTTGCTATATTTTTGAATACCTCAAATAATTTTACTTCATCGTTGTAAGTATAAATAGAGATTTCAGATAATAAACTCACATTATTTCTTAAACCTACTGTACTCTTTTTTCCATCTGCTAAAGATTCAGCAATAAATCCTGTACGAGTCTGTACTAATAACTCATATAAACCTGGTTTTCCTGAAATAGCTAATACTTTTTCTAAACTCATTTTTTCTAAAATTTCACATTAAGATGCGCAAATATCTTAATTAGTTATTAATTTCCAATTTAATTATCTACCTTTTTTTTGTGCAAACTTCATTTTGTACTCTGTAAATATTTTTCCTTCCAAAATGTTTGTTAGTTTTTTCGAAATAATCTTTTTCTTTAGCGAAGAAATTTTATCAGTAAATAGAACACCTTCAATGTGATCATATTCATGTTGGATAACTCTTGCAACTAAACCATCAAATTCATCTACGTGTTTTTCGAAATTCTCATCGTAGTATTCAATAGTGATTTTTTCTTTTCTTTTTACTGGCTCATGAATGTCTGGAATACTTAAACAACCTTCATTAAAACTCCATTCTTCCCCTTCTTCTTTTAAAATTTTAGCATTTATAAAAGCTTTTTTAAATGTAGAAAGAAATTTAGCTTCTTCTTCCTCGATATCTTCCATATCTGAGAAAGGAGCAGCATCAACTACAAATAAACGAATAGGTAATCCAACTTGTGGTGCAGCTAAACCTACACCATGTGCAGAGTACATTGTTTCAAACATATTTTCAACAAGCTCTTTTAGATTGGGATATTCACTAGTGATGTTCTCCCCTACTTTTCTAAGTACTGGATCACCATACCCAACTATTGATAATATCATGATTTATATATTTTTCTTTAAAAAAATTGAGTAGCAAAATTAATGAAAAATATAGTAATAATTAATACCACAAATTATTTTTGAACTTTTATTTGTTTTATATTGCTATCTTGAAAAACAGAAGTCTAAAATTTTAGTAAGAGAAAGCCAATATGCTAAGTAAAGCAAGAAAATACACTGACAATTCCCATCTAGCAGATTCCTTAAAAATTACAATATCAGCAGTAATACCTTTTTTGGTTTTAATGCCTTATAAAGAATTTAACTGGGCTTTTGCAGCTGCTTTAGGAGCTATGTTGACAGCTCCTGTTGATATTCCTAGTAATCTAAAAGATAAATTAGGAGGACTTTTAGTTGGTGCCTTTACTGTACCTGCAGTAACACTTGTCTTATCGTTAACACATGGGTATTGGTTTTTTTATCCAATCTTTGTTTTAATTCTTTTTTCTTTAAGTATGGTGTCAGTATATGGGCATCGTGCTAATATGTTATCATTTACTGGTTTATTAGCTGCCAGTCTTGGTTTAGCACATAGTTATACGGGTCAAGATTTATGGATACACTGTTTAATGCTTCTTTTAGGAGGGTTATTATACTTGCTAGTATCTGTTACTTTCTACTTTGTTAGACCTAGAAGATATGGAATTCTACAGGCGTCAGAATGTATGACACTTACATCTGAGTATTTAATGTATAGAGCGCAGTTGTGGAATAAAGACGCTGATATTAATAAGATAACTGAAGAACAGCTAAATATTCAAATCAAGCTGAATGAAGTTCATGAAAACTTACGTGAATATTTAGTACGTAATAAGGCTAATACTGGCAACTCATCAAATAACCGACGCTTATTGGTGGCATTTTCTACACTAGTGGAGATATTAGAAATAGCGGTATCTACTTCTTTTGATCACAAAAAGTTAAGAGAGTTGTATAAGGAACGTAGAGATATTATAGATGACTATCAACAGCTTGCATTTGACTTAGCATATACAATTCAAGAGCTTGGAGAAGCTTTAAATATGGGCTTAAAATACAAGCCTAAGAAAGATTTGAATAAGCAATTAAGAGAATTGCAAATCAAAGTTAGTGAGTTTGTAAAAGAAAGTAATTCAGATACAAAAACAGAAGCTGTCTTAATGTTTTCTAACGTTTTACACTATGCACAAGGGCAAATTAATAAAATAAATATTCTAGAACGTATTCTTATAGAAAAGGCATTTAATGCTAATGTAGAAGAGCGATTCAAAGATCTAGAGAAGTTTCTTACTCCAGTACATTACCGCTGGGAAACTTTAAGAGAGAATTTAAACTTTACCTCTACAATTTTTAGACATGCCACTCGCCTCACTTTAACGATTCTAGTTGGTTTAATTATCAGTAACTTTTTTAATTTATTAAACGGTTATTGGATTTTACTAACTATTGTTGTGATTATGCGTCCTGGTTTTGGACTTACTAAAAAGAGGTCTTTTGAGCGTGTAATTGGTACAGTAGCGGGTGGATTATTAGCTTTTGGACTTCTTTATGTTTTAGATAGTAATGTTACTTTAATAGCATATTGTACAATAATAGCTATGATAATTGGCTACTGGTTTTCGCATACTGATTACAAAATTGGTGTGACATTTATAACCATGTATGTTGTGCTTATTTATGCAATTTTAACTCCTAATTTTATGGAGCTTCTTCAATATAGAGTAATTGATACGTTTATTGGAGCTCTTCTTGCCTTTAGTGCAAATTATTTGCTATGGCCGTCATGGGAGTTTCTAAACGTTAATACACATCTTTCTAAATCAGTTCAAGCAAATAAAGAGTATGTAAAAGAAATCACTCTATTATATAATGAAAAAGGAGAAGCAAAATTGCCTTATAAACTAGCAAGAAAATATGCTTTCATCGAGATAGGAAATTTAATGGCATCTTTTCAGCGCATGATACAAGAACCTAAATCAAAACAAAAACTTAGAACAGAAATCTATGAATTAGCTGTATTGAATCACACTTTCTTATCGACAGCTGCTTCTATTGGTATATATGTACAATCTAGACACACTACTAAGGCTTCTGAAGCCTTTAATATTGTAATGGATTATGTAGATAAGAACTTAAGTACTACTATTAACCTGCTTGATCTAGCTACGTCACAAGAGCAATCCAATACAATTTCGGAAGAAGTAGTTGAGAATTATAACTTAAGTATTACTTATTTGAAAGATATTAGAGAATATGAGTTAAAGAAGACTTATTCTGATGATAATGAGATTAAAGATTTAATGGAAGAGTCTATTTTAGTGATAGAGCAATTGACTTGGTTGGCGCAACTTTCAGAAAAAATATTAAAAGTAAGTAGAATAATGGCGGAAAAGAAACTACAACAAGTTCCTCGTAGAATACGTTTTGCCAATCCTACTTCCCTATTTAGAATAAAAGAAAAAGGCTCAAATT